>CAIRSC010000044.1 GCA_903881205.1 uncultured bacterium
AGGATTACGGTGACGTCAATAAAAAGTATGTACTCGCCGGTCGCACGGGCCGCGCCATCATTACGCTGTCTTGAGGGAGAGCGTATATCGGATTCATTTAGGACAACCTGCGCTCCTGCTGCGCGCGCTACTTCCACGGTCCGATCCGTACTTTGTCCGTCGGACACGATGACTTCATGGGGAATGGAGAGTTTTTCGAACTGACGTATTGTTTGTTCAATCGTCCGTTCCTCTTCGCGCGCGGGTATGACGACGGAGATTACGATGCCCTTGTCGCGCGCAATATCCATATACCCATAGTATACTCGGTGCATAGACTTCTATGTCGAATGTACCGCATATCACCCTGGATCCCGACACACTGATACGCCGATACAGTGATTTCTTTGGCCTGACCGATTACTGGTTCTCGGCGCTCGCCTCCATCATCCTTTTTGCTTCGAGTGTGTATGCCAACTATATGGCGAGCGCATATGCCACCACTGCGGCCAGCAATGCGGTGACGGACCTCATACTCGACCATGTGCCGGTCTACGACGTCGACGGATATTTCGTATACGGAGCGGTCGCGCTTATCGCATTCATACTCCTGTTGCTGGTGGTGCGCCCAAAACGCATCGCATTCACGCTCTACAGCCTCGCGCTCTTTTATTTCATCCGAGCGGGATTTATCACGCTGACCCATATTGGTCCGTATCCGGTGCACACCGCAATCGAATTCACATCGAGTATTGGGATCTTTCTGAGCAAGATCTTTTTCGGCGATGACCTATTCTTCTCGGGACACACCGGAGCACCGTTTCTCATGGCGCTCGTATTCTGGAGAGAACCGCTGCTGCGGTACATATTCCTCGCGTGGTCAGTATTTCTCGCATCGGTGGTGCTACTCGGACACATACACTACTCAATCGATGTCGCCTCGGCATTCTTCATCACGTTCACGATCTACCACATCGCCATGTGGCTGTTTCCTAAAGAGTACGTGCTATTTCTGCGTGACGAGGTACGTCACCCCGTCGAGGTCCCCGATGCCTGATACAATTGGAATACAGATTGTGTGGATGTGTAAGGATGTCTTCATCCGTTCGTCACATACTGCACGTCGGGGTTATTTAATTAATTTTTTAATACTATGGAAGAACAAACGGTCAGGGAAGTTATTGTCGCGACTCATTATCCGCGCATGTTCGCTTCGATCGCACTGGCGATGCTGGCGCTCTTCCTGCTCGTCGCCTCATTTGCGGAACTTAAGGGATATCACTATATCGGTTCCGGTGTGACCGCGACCAACACTATCACGGTGAGTGGCGAGGGAGACGTCTTTGCGGTACCGGATACGGCTACCTTCACTGCATCAGTCATCGAGACGGGCAAGGATGTGACGACTGCGCAGACTGCAGCAACTAAGAAGGGTAACGACATCGTGGATTACCTCAAAGCACAGGGTATCGATGAGAAAGATATCCAAACGACCGATTACAACGTCCAGCCGCAGTATGAGTATTCAAATGCCGTTTGTTCGGGCGGTTATTGCCCGCCGGGCAAACAGACGCTGACCGGTTTCCAGGTATCCGAGACCTTCACCGTGAAGGTTCGTGATACGACGAAGGCCGGAACACTTTTGGCCGGCGTGGGGACGAAGGGAGCATCATCTGTCTCAAGCCTCTCATTCACCATTGATGATCAGGATGCTCTTGAGGCGCAGGCACGTGACAAGGCTATCGCCCAGGCAAAGACCAAGGCGGATGCGCTCGCAAAGTCGCTCGGTGTATCGGTCGTCCGCGTTGTCGGATTCAATGAGAACGGCAGTCAGCCGATCTATTACGCCAAGATGAGTGCTGGAGTTGCTATGGATGCTGCAGCACCGAGCGCTGCTCCGACCATTGCGGTGGGACAGAACAAGATCACATCGGACGTGAGTGTGACGTACGAGATCCAATAGGCATCAGGCGGCCCGGGCGATACATCGCCCGGGCCGCATTGACTTTTCTCCGGTTGGCCGTATACTGTATTTCAAGACCCCCGCAAGGGGTTTTTGATTAGGAGGGGCGCGGCCCGTCCGCTAATATCTCAAACATGTCAGGAATCGGACAATACTTGAAAGAAACACAGGGTGAGCTCAGGCACGTGGCGTGGCCTACGCAGCTGCAGACGATCGTGTATACGGTACTCGTCGCGGTCATTTCTGTCGGTATCGCGCTGTACCTCGGATTCTTCGACTTCCTGTTCACGACCGGACTTAAAAGCATTCTGACCGATCTTCCGACCAATACGACTCCGACGACCGCGTCGACCAGCCCGATCCAGATCACGCAGGTCAACACCACTCCACTCGCTACCACCACCACAAAATAATTATGGCTAAACAGACTCACGGAACAGAGAGAAAGTGGTACGCGGTCCATACGTACTCCGGTTACGAAGACGCCGTCGCGCGCAATCTCAAGCAGCGCGTCGACAGCTTCGGTATGAGCGAGCAGATCTTCAATGTCGTCGTTCCGATCGAGAAGAAGATCAAGATCAAGAACGGCCGCCGCACCGAGACCAAAGAGAAGATCTTCCCGGGCTATGTGCTCGTGGACATGATCGCGACCGATGACGCGTGGAGCGTGGTACGCAATACGCCGCAGGTCACCGGCTTCGTGGGTACCGCCAATCAGGCAGTCCCGCTCTCTCAGGAAGAGGTGGACAAAATTCTCAAGCGATCAGAGGGAGACACCGTGCGCCACGCGATCGATCTTGCAGCAGGGGACGCAGTTATTATTATCGACGGGCCTTTCAAGGATCTCGAAGGAAAAGTCGGAGAGATTGACGAAGAGCGCGGAAAAGTTAAAGTGCTCGTACC
>CAIRSC010000045.1 GCA_903881205.1 uncultured bacterium
AGCGGGGCGTGTTCGATATCCTGCTTCTTCTTCGGCACGATGCCGTTGGCAATGAGGATGTGTTCGAATTCCTCGCGCTCAAGTGTCTCTACCTCCACAAGCTTCTCTGCGATCGCATTGAGTGCCGCACGATGAGTCTTCATCACGGTCTCTGCTTTCTTGTAGGCTCCCGAAATAATTCGTTTCACCTCCGCATCGATCGCATTGGCCACTTCTTGCGACTGTTCTCCCGTGACTCCTTCGCCGAACATCGCACGTTGGGCACCGACATCAAATGCGATCGGTCCCATCTTGTCGGACATGCCGTAGCGAGCGACCATGTTGCGTGCGAGATTACTGAGCACCTGCAGATCATTCGATGCTCCGGTCGTAATATCACCGAATACCATTTTTTCTGCGATGTATCCGCCAAGCGAGACCGCGATATCGTCGAGGAATTCCTTGCGCGACTGCATCTTGCGATCTTCGAGCGGGAGCTTGAGCGTGTAGCCCGCCGCCCGACCGCGGCTGATGATCGAGATCTTGTGCACCGGATCGGCATATGGAAGCACCGATGCGATGAGTGCGTGGCCGGCCTCGTGATATGCCGTAATCTCCTTCTCTTTTTTATTCAGCACGTGAGATTTTCGTTCCGGACCAAGCATGACCTTCTCGATACTACGAATCAGATCGTACTGAGTCACCTCTTTGCGATCTTCGCGGGCCGCGAGAATGGCTGCTTCGTTCATCAGATTCGCGAGGTCCGCGCCCGAGAATCCGGGCGTTCGCTCGGCGATGACTGTGAGTTTTACATCGGGGCCCATCGGCTTGGTGCGGGAATGTGTTTTCAATATCTCTTCTCGGTCCTTGCGGTCTGGCAGATCGATCATCACGCGACGATCGAATCGTCCTGGTCGTAGCAGCGCCGGGTCGAGGACATCCGGTCTATTCGTAGCGGCCATGATGATCACGCTCTCGTTGGGCTCGAAGCCGTCCATTTCCACGAGAATCTGGTTGAGCGTCTGTTCGCGCTCGTCGTTGCCGCCTCCCACTCCCGTGCCGCGCACGCGCCCGACGGCATCAATTTCATCCATAAAAATGATCGCGGGGGCTGCTTTCTTGGCGGTGAGAAAAAGATCGCGCACACGTGAGGCACCCACACCTACGAACATCTCGACGAATTCCGATCCCGAGATCGAGAAGAACGGCACACCTGCCTCCCCCGCTACCGCACGTGCGAGCAGGGTCTTGCCGGTGCCCGGACCACCCATGAGGAGTACTCCTTTCGGAATACGCGCACCGATTTGAATAAATTTTTTCGGATTTTTGAGGAAGTCGACTATCTCGGTGAGCTCTTGTTTCGCTTCTTTGGCTCCTGCAACATCGGCGAACGTCACTTTTTGCGCCGTATCTTCCGGACGAATGAGTCGCGCCATCGATTTACCGAAGGTGAATGCTTGCATGCCGCCGGCGCCTCCGCGCAACTGCCGCGAGAGATACCAGATCACACCGAAGAGAAGCAGTGCGGGGATCAAGATCGGGGCGAGTTCGAGGAACCAGAATCGCGCACCGGTTTCATCCTGGACCTTGATCGATACTGCCGCGAGCTTGGCCGGTGGTACCTGATAGTCGGAGAGCGTTTGTGTGAGCGAACTCTCGGTCTCTTTGCGCGAGGTCTTGGTGGATTTGTCGGCATAGGTCGCAGTAATGTTGTCGCCGGCAACTTCGATCGAGGTGATATTCCCCGCCGTGATGTCACTTGCGATCTGCGAGATCGGAACCACCGGAGTGGTGCCCGAGAGATACTGTCGTACGAATGAGTAACCGATCGAGATCACGAGGAAGATCGCAAATGCGACCGCGAGCTGCACCCACAGACTTGTGTTTGGCGGCGGGACGTCTTTTCCGTCTTTTTTAATAGGTGGCTTTGGTGCTGGTTTTTTGTTGGAGTGAGGCATATCGCAGGATTATACAGTAGTTGCTGAGTAATGAAAAAATAGTACCTGTTATGAAGAAAGTCTCGGTGAAGTTATAGTGTCGATATGGCCACGGTACAAAACAAAAAGGTTGGATTTGATTACACGATCCTCGAGGAGATCGAGGCGGGTATGGAATTGTTCGGATACGAAGTGAAGTCGCTACGCGCCGGACACGGCAGCCTCAAGGGCGCGCGCGTGGTCGCACGCGGTGGCGAAGCCTATCTCGTGGGCGCCACGATACCTGCCTTCCAGCCTGCCAATGCTCCAAAATCATACGACCCGGAACGGACCCGTAAACTACTGCTCAGCACCAAAGAAATAGCCTATGTGGCTTCAGCTGAGGGAGAGAAGGGGTTGACAATTGTGCCAATTAAGGTGTATAATAAAGGGAGGAATCTGAAGCTGCTCATCGCCATAGCCAAGGGTAAGAAGGTGCAGGACAAACGTCAGAGCATCAAAGCTCGGGATGAGAAACGGAACATCGATCGCACGTTGAAATCTAAATAATCGGAGTACCTCATATCACGTCTTCGCTCGGACGAAATAAAAGTGAACTTTTATTTCGTATCCTCGTTAGCCGTGATAGTCAACCATTTTCTCCAGCCGGTCCCCACCCGCGATTCAGAAATGAATCGTGGGTGGGGGGTGACTGGCTTCGACAGGGAAATCGGTGTGTGTTTGCGCGTCGCGGAATCGGACGAATTCCTAAAAACGTCTAAAATTCTAAGTGCAACCAAAACTGCACGTGGCGTTCTGTCACCTATCCAGATGGCAGATCTCCAGCCCGCTTACGCTCTCGTAGCCTAAGCGCCGTCCGCCAGCCCCATGCTTGATATGGGCTGACCGGGCGTTAAATCATTCAAGCACTCGCGTGCAGTGTCCCCTGCTCACGTAAGATTGCGGACTAGGTGGATCATGATTCTGTTTTTCTCATACATGATCCTCCGAACTGAGACCTCGGTCTCTACAAGAAAATCTACGCAACGTAGAAACACTCACACACTTTTCTTTGGACTCGGGTTCAATTCCCGACACCTCCACCAAAATAAATATCAGCGCCTATGGGGCGCTTTTATTTTTTGAACTCTTCATAAATACCAATTTTCGATTTGCTATAATTTCCAGTATGTTCGGCGTACGAAAGACCATCCATGCCGCATTCCCCTTCCTCCTGATCGCTTCCGTTGTGTTCCTCATGCCGGGTCCGGGGCTCGCCAGCCTCGCCATACCCGACAACGAACAGGACGCGGCCGTTTCTATATCAGATTCCGTACATGCAAGTAAGCGGCTGCTTGGCGATTCTTGGCAAAAAATTACTGACATCGTGCAGACCGTTTCGCTTTCAAAACGTCCGCATGCTGAATTTATAGACCTTATAGAACAGTCTCCTACGTCGCCGGAACTCCGTATATCTCAGTCGAATAATATTCGTGGTCCGCCGGCTGTATATGTCCAATCCTCATTAACCTAATTACATAACATACTATGAACAAAAATTACTCTCGTATCGCACTCGCATCGATCGCACTCGCCGGAATGATGGCAGTTCCCGCATTCGCTGAGACAACAAGCGGCGCCCCTTCGACCACGGCTACCGCTTCAGTTGCAACAAAGATCGCGTGCGTAGGAGCTGCAGTGAACGCACGTGAGACAGCGATCGGTACGGCAGTCGCTGCGCGGGAAAGTGCGGTGACAGCTGCATACACCGCTCGAGCCACAGCACTGCAACAGGCATACACGGAGACGACCGCTGCTCAGGTAAAGGCATCAGTGAAGACCGCGTGGGCAAATTACAGCTCGGGAGTAAAGGCTGCAACAAAGGCATGGAAGACCACACAGACAAGTGCCTGGTCTACATTCCGCACCACAGCGCGTGCGTGTAAGGCACCTGCATCCATTTCAGATTCGGCGAACGCTAATCTCGAAACATCAGGACAGTAGTACTCGTACGGCATAACAAAAAAAGCACCCGCATGCAGCGGGCGCTTTTTTTGTTTTCTAACTTGAGATCGAACGATGTATCGCGTGCACCACAACAACTACGAAGACGCCCAGCACTGCACCACCGAGAATATCCGACGGATAGTGTACGCCGCCAGCGATGCGCGCGAGACCGACGATGAGACCTGCGGCAAAGAAGGCATATGCCACCCGCCTGTTCACGAAGAGAAGTCCGGTGGCAAGTGCGAATATGAATATCGTGTGCCCCGAGGGGAACGATGATGTCGTGTCAGTAATGAGATGCGGGATCTGCAGCGCAACGAACGGGCGCGGCCGGTAGTAGAAGAAGTGAATGATCGGCTCGATACCGAATCGCGCAATGATCGCTCCGGCGAATGTGAGGAGATAACCGTTGAGTTGTTGCCGCTTTGCCAAATACCACGCGGATGCGGCGAGAATAATGAGCGTCGCGAGGATTATGTAGAGCAGATATGTGCCGCAGAATATGATGAGTGCGTCGAGCCACGCAAAGCGGCCCGAAAAATCATAGATCGCATTGAATACCGTGAGATCGAATGAGTGCATGTGCCCTCAATACTACTACGCGAATCCCGGGAAGAAGTCGACCTTGATACGGCGGCGCGGGACGCCCATGTCGTGCAGGGTCTTCTGAAATGCCGTCACCATCGAACGCGGGCCCGAGACGAAGTACATGCGCTCTTTGTAATCCGGCACTTCGCGTGCGATCATCGCGGCGTCGACATATCCACGCTCGCCGGCCCACGCCGGTGACGTGATCTTGTCGGTGAGCGTATACACTGTGCGGAATCCGATATTCGCCGCCTGTGCCGCGTCGAATACATCGCGGTACGCGATCTCCCCTTCCGTCTTATTGGAATAAAACATCACGACATCGCGCCGCTGTTTCGCATCCATCAGATACTTCACCATGCTGCGAAACGGCGTGACCCCGATACCACCGGCAATGAAGACGAGTTTTTTCTTGGCGCTGCGCGGCAACGTGAAGTCGCCTGCGATGCTTCCCGCGAGGACCGGACTCCCAATCTTGAATGCGGCAAGGTTCACTTTGTAGGTACTCGGCTTGGCATAGAACTTGATCCCGAGCTTCACGTCGGCCTCGGTTGGCGACGACGCGAGCGTGAAGTAGCGGCGATTGCCGCGTGAGTCGCTTGTGTCCGATGCAAGTGTCCACTCGGCATACTGTCCGGGCTTGAATGTCGGCAAGCGGCCGGAGAATATGAATTCATACGTATCGGTCGCGATCGTGCGCACTTCTTTGAGCTTCAAAATTGCCTTGAACTTCGGACTGATGGCGTACGAAAATATGTTGCCGGCAATGAGGGCCAGCTCGGGCGTGAAGTAGAAGGAAAAGATGTTCGCCCACGGCGCAAAGAGGAGGCCAACGAATGCGGCATAGAGCATGCGACCCGTTCGGCGCGGTGGGGTCGTGAGCGGCTCGGTGATCATTACGAACGCGAAGAAAAAGAGTGAAGTGTGTGTCATGGTCGTCGTCAGCGTCGAAAGAATATTCCCGCCCGATACGATGGCAGGCAACACGGTGAACGCGAGCGCGGAAACCAGGAATGTAAGGACGAGGTCGGTGCGATGGATCTTGCGCACGATCAGGAATCCGCCGACAAGAATGAACGGGAGTAGCGCAAGATTGCCGGCGACCCACCACGTGGCCGACATATTAAGAAAGAGTGCGGTCGCCGCGACACCGAATGCCGCCGGATTGAATACGTGCTTGCCGCGGATCGCAAGAATGTATTTTGATGCCATCGCGAGCAGCGCCGCCCACGTCAGGAAAAAGAACGACTGATACGGCGAGGCCGGAGCAATGATGAGCGAGAGAATGAGCGCGGTGATAAGAGACGACTCGGCATTGGCGGGCACTCCCCAAAGCTTCGCCACCGCGATATTGAAAAGCCAGCACACTGCGGCGAGAAATGCAGCGGACGCGAGCAGGTACACCGGATCGTACGGCAATACGCCGATCAGAGAAAATCCGGCACCGATCGCGAGGAGACCGCCGAGATAGTACACGAGCAGTCGGTACATCGTCGTTTGATTGAGAAAATTATCAATGATAGTGAACATAAAAATTAGACACGGGCCTGAGCGAGGGCGTCACCGAGCGACTGTATGAATCCCTGACTTGTGGCCGATGCTCCCGACACGCCGCTCACATCGGCACTTTGCGCCTGGATGGCCTCTTGAGAGAGCATCGGCATCGCCTGACTGTTGATCATGCGTGATGTATTGCGATCATTCGGATATTGAAGGAAGTTCACACGTGCGATCTGGCCACCTTTGATGACAGCCTGCACCTGCACGTATCCGTAATACACGTTCACGCTTGATCCCGTGTAGGAGCCGTTGCGATACTGCCCGCTTTGCTGCGCCGCGGCCTGTGCTGCTGCCTGTGCCTGCGCCGCGGCCTGCTGCTGAGCTTGAGACTGTGCGGCGGCTTGCGCCTGAGCAGCAGCTTGCGCTTGTGCGGCAGCATCCGCTTTCGCCTGAGCCGCCGCTTGCTGCTGCGCAACCGTCGACGGTGTCGCCTCCGGCAATGGGGTCACCTGCCCTACTTCAGTCCCGTTTTCATCGTCTTGTGAGCCATCATCTGTCTCATCAGAGCCCGCAGTGACACGCTGCGCCGCGGCTGCATTGATCTGATCTGCATATGCCTGAAAATCCGCATTGGCGGCAGCGGAATTGTCGGGCACTTGCTGAGCGGTCGCGGTGTTGGTAGACATGGTAATGACCTGATCGCTCTGTGGGCGCAAGAAATACGCATACAAACCGAACGAAAAGATCGCGGCGGTCGAGAGCAGTGTTTTTTGAAGATTGTTCATAATGAAATTGTCGGCAGTGTCGGCACAACAAGATGGTGCAGACCGGTGGTCATTGTAGCCTGGCCATTCGCATCGATCGCATATCCTTGGAAGCCATCAAGTGATTCTATGAAATGGATGCCGCGAGCTCCCATAGCGAACGCCGCGGTGGCGAAACGATCGGCCTCATACACATCGGGTCCCACGACAGTGACACTCACGAGGCCAGACGACGCGGCCGCGCCGGTATGCGGATCATAAATATGCTCTCCCCGTATGTAGTTTCCCGACGTGGCGATGCCGCAGTCGTCGAGTCGAAGCACTTTCACGATTTCTTTTTCGTTGAACGGATTCCGGATGCCGGCGGTCCACACATCCCCCTGAGCATCGCGACCCGCGACCTGTATGTCGCCGCCCGCTTCCACCCAATACTGATCGTATCCGGCGTTGCGAACAAGGCGGGCGGCATTGCGTATCGCCCACCCTTTGACGATGCCCGATGGGTCGAAAGAGCCGTCGGGCGTTCGGACATTAAAATAGCCGTCGGTGTCGATGCGCGTTTGTTCCGACAATGCGAGCACCTCGCGCATCTCGGCACTGTACGCCTCAGGCGCGACCTCACCGCGATTGATACGCGATACCTCACTCGCGGGTTTGTACGTACTGAATCGTTCGTCCACCGCGGTGAAATAATCGAAGACTGGCTCAAGTGCCTCTTGTGGTGCGCCGACGATCTCGACGATCACGGGCATTCCCATTATGAGCCGCGTTTCTTTCATGACATTACGCTGCCTTACTCAGCGCTACCGCGAGTGACTGACGAAATGCAGCGCTCGTGTCCGAGGCTCCCGAGACACCACTAACATTGGCACTCTGTGCTTTGATCGCCTCTTGGGTCAGCAATGGTATCGCCTCAGTATTGATCGCACGTGAGGTCCCGCGATCCTGCGGATAGTCGAGGAAGCTCACCGCCGCAATTTTTCCGCTCGTGATCGTTACTTGCACCTGCACGTTGCCGTAATACGCATTGGCAGAACTGCCGACATACGTTCCATCTTTATATTTTCCTTGTGATGTTGCGACCGGCGGTTGCTGCTTGGCGGGCGGTGTGGATGTCGTCGCCACTGTTTTTGTCGTACTTGTTCTAGCTGAGATCGGTGTGGATACGTCAGCCGCGGTCGGCGTGTTCAATGCCAGCGCGCCCTGTGACACTCCGTTGTGGTAGAGCGCGTACAGGCCGAACAGCGCGATGAATGTAATCGAGGAAAGTGTTTTTTTCATAGGTATATGTCTTCATAAAAGGCTTATTTTCGGTGCCTTGCTCCCCTAGTACGTTATTTTGAGACGAAATATTTCATATACATTATGACGAGTGAAACACGGTATCTTACTTCATGTTCTGCCTGAATATACTGAGAAAGCGCGGCGTGAACGGCAACCGCTGGTGCCGATACATCCAGAAGTATCCGATCACGCTGACGATGACCGCGCCCCCGAGATCGGCGATGAGATCCCACATAGTATCGGCATTGCTCGACTGCCAGTAGGAAAAGTTGGCAATATGCTGCGAAAAATATCCGTCGCCGGCGAATTCGATCATCTCCCATACCGCCCCGATCGAAAGCGAGAAGGTCACGGCGAACACCGCAATGAACCCGGGAGTGAGATTGAGACGCTGCTTGAACCCTTTTTGTTCGTTGAGTATATAAATGAGGACAAATCCGGTCACACCGAACAGTAAGCCCGACTGGAAGTGAAGGAATTTATCCCAGAGCGGGATACGGTCGTAGAATCGTCCGACCTCTCCAAGAAAGAGGGTGAGGAATATGAAGAGGATCATTGCGAAGTCGAGTGAGAACGGTAGGTATACTCGATAGCGGTCTTTGAGTACCGACGGTACGAACATGAGCAGGAATATGAGCGTCGTACTCACTGCCGATGCCCACTCTTCCCTGGCAATAAAAAAACCTGCGGCGAGCAGGACCAAAAAACGCATGCTGTAGTAGATGAAGAGCGTCACCGGATTACGGTAGTCATTTTGCATATAGAGAGAGCGTTCGGGACTCAGATCTTTGCCTGCACCATTCATACTCATCATGGTACACCCGTACGAGCCGCGGGAAAATCAGCAAGGACATCGTTTGGTATGATGGCGCTCATGTGGCTTTTCTACGCATTCTCCGGTCCGGTACTCTGGGCTGCCTCGACGCACGTCGACAAATACCTTGTCGATACTTATTTCAAACACGCATCGACCGCGGTACTCATGGCATTCACTTCACTCATCGACCTACTGGCGCTCCCGATCATCTGGTACTTCTTCCCCGGCGTGTTCGCACTGCCGTACCTGACCATGGCGATCATGATGATCTCGGGCGCGCTCTACATGGGAGCGATGCTCTTTTATTTGCAGGCGATACAGACCGAAGAGGCATCGGTGGTGGCACCACTCTTCCAGGCATCGGTACTATGGGGCGCATTCCTCGCGTTCGTCGTGCTGGGCGAGACGCTTTCGTATCCGGAACTCTTCGGCGCCGTACTCATCGTCCTCGGCGCACTCCTGCTCTCGGTCGATCCGTCATTCCGCTTTAAGAAGATGAAACTCGGACTCATTCTTACGATGCTCGCCGCGACCTTCACACTCGCACTGTCATCGGTTATTTTCAAATTCTTCGCGATCGAGGGCGAATTTTGGAGCACCACTTTCTGGACATACGCGGGTACCGTGATCGTGGGCGCCGTGCTGCTCGCCACGGGCGGCCGCTGGCAACAGTTCCTGCACCTCTTCCGCAAAAGCCCCGGTGCCATGGTGGGCGTCAATGCCGCCAACGAACTCATCAATCTTGGCGGCGGGCTCGGCGTACGCTACGCACTCATTCTCGCGCCCGTCTCGCTCGTGCAGGCAGTGAGCTCGACGACGACACTCTTCGTCTTCCTCATCGGCATTCTGCTCACTGCCTTTTTCCCGAAGCTGGGCCGTGAGGATCTCTCCGCACGCAATCTCATCCAGAAAGGCGCGGCAGCACTGCTCGTCGCGGTAGGAATCGTCCTCATCGACCACAACACTTTCTAATTTCCTGCCATCTTACTGAAAGCTAGACCACTCCCGGCAAACTTGATACTGTTTTGCGAGAATACAACGGAGAGGAGCCGCCTATGTGGATTCTGCGCGAATATACGCGAAGGGCTCGCATAGAGCACTTCTGCGATTACTGCTGCAATTGGATACAGCCGGGAATGACGTATACCGGTAAGGTCTGGGTGGAAGAACGCGGACATTGCATCGTCTTGAAGTGCCACGACGAGCCGGCGTGCCCGCCGGGACCCGAGGAAATTCACAAGGCATATGAAATGGATCCTCCGAACCAATTTTCGCGGGACCCGCTTCCCATCGCCGCGTAGCTGCGGCCTAGCAAGGAGTACTGCCATGCCCATTGCCACGATCATTGAGATCAAATCCCTTCCCGAAGGAACGCCGCCGGAATCGGTCCGCAAAGCCTGGATCGGCTGCGTGATGCCGTGCTACCCGGAATGCGGACATATTCCCGTCTATGCGGAAGATGTTGGGTCTTCACCGCGAAAGGGTTGGTTCACGGTTGCCGAATTCCTCGCGCTGCCGCCGGCCAAAAAAATCGAAGGCTATTCCGTCCCGCAGGACATCGCACTGCAAGTGCTCGCGGTGCACTCGCCGATAGCCGCACGCTGGTTTGCACAGAACGGTTATCCCAAGCCGGAAATGGCCTTCCGTTTCGAGCGCAGTGAAGTGAACGTACTTCGGACCATGAACCTGCAAGAGCAAATGGCCTCAGGTCCACTGGTGCGCCACGACGACATGGAGACCGGTACCATGCGTCGCATGACGTAACGTAATGCAAAGACGGACAAATGACATGGCCTCGCGCAAGCGAGGCCATTTTTTATTTGATACGGGCAAAGACCGCTTGTTGGGGACCGGCCGAGTACGGCGCGACTTGGTAGTTATTGAATATAAATGTCACTGAGTCTTTGTCGATACGAAAAGTGGCGTAGTTGTCGGCCGTTGCCGCGAACCCGTCTGCAAATATCTCATCGCTTCCGATCGCTGTCGTCACCTGCTCCTGCGAGCCTACTGCTACCTGCGAAAGGGTTTTGCCGATGAGCGCGATGACATCGTCGGGCGTGAGCACATGTCCGGTACGCAGATCGACATTGATCGTGATGATGTTGGTGTTGGGGTGGGCACCGCCGGTGTCTTCGGAAACGAGCAGGCTCACACTCACGACGTCCGGTCCCTGGTACACGTGATCAAACTTCTCGATCAGACTATTCTTCGGCGTCGAGGAATCCGGCGGATTTGGTGGGTAACTGCGAAATTCGTTGAGTCCCGCATCGACAGTCGATTTGATCGCTGCATCGACGGATGGAATACCGAATTGCGGATATGTCGCATCGATCGTATACGTATCGGTACTTTCTTGCACAGGGACCACTGTCATCTGCCCTACAATGGCAGTGGTACTGGTGGCAGTATCAACAGTGGTTGGTTTTTGCTGACCGTAGACAAACAAGATGTACGCGGCTGCAACGACAACTAGCAGTGCGATGAGATATTGTATCGATCGTTTCATTCCACTAGCCTATCACGTCCGGAAACGATGGATCAACTCACTTCTCCGAGGAATGCCATACCGAGTCGGCGGCGTGATGACTCACCGCGGAAGTGTGCAAGCGTCGCGGTCGAACGGCCACCGCGCTCCCCTTCTCCTACTTCCCGAGTAAGGGTCTGAAGACTCGAGGCGAGGAATATGGAGTGCTTTCCGTACTTCTTACACATCGCGTCGACACTCTTGAATACTTCGACAAGCGCCTGCGACTTGATGACTGCACCGAAGAGATCGAGCTGTACGGTATCAGAATCCTTCAGATTCAAAAGTGTCACTCCCGTCGCGCGGTACTCGGTGCCGCGCTTGAATGCACGCGGAAAATGTTCCGATACGACGCGCAGTACATCCTGCGGCACCGATGTCGCATGCGAAAGCCTGATCTCGACCGTGTGGTACGCAAATGACTGAGTCTTCAGGAAAAAAACGATCTTGCTCGTCGCAAGCCCCCAGCGCCGCGCCTTGATACATGCGTTCTCGATATTCTTGGAGAGTTCGGAAAAAACGAATTTCGCATCGCGCGACGGCGGCGTGAATGTCTTGGTCTTCGAGATCGACTGGTACGTCTCGCGGCCCACGCCGTCGAGCTCATTCATCACGACACCATTGAGCTCCTGCCAGAGCTCAATCCCCGGCTTCGAGAGTTTCTCGCGGACCCACGCTTCCTCGCGCGACGCAAAATCGAATGCCGTTTGAATACCAAATTTTTGGAGATACGCCGCGGTATTGGGCCCGATCCCCCATACGCCCCCCACCAGCGTATTCTCAAGGAACGAGCGCGATTGATTGAGCGGAATGAGCGTGAGCCCTGATGGTTTCTTCCATTTGGATCCGATCTTCGCGAGTGTTTTAGTCGCAGAGAGTCCCATCGAAAATGTCATGCCGAGCTCCCTTTGCAGATCCTCTTTTATCTTCGCTGCCATCGCCGGATACGGCATACGAAGCGTCCGACGAAGTCCGGTGAGGTCGGCAAAACATTCATCAATAGAATATTCTTCAACCATCGGCGTATATCGGCGCACGATCGCGTACATACGATGAGAGAACAAGCTGTACGTCTCGTAATCCGACGGTAATATCACCACCTCGGGCCATTTGCGCACTATCTCATGCAGCGGCATCGCACGCTTCACCCCCAGCCGCTTTGCTTCATAGGTCATCGACGAGACAATGCCGCGCTCCTTCCCGGTTATGACGGCCTTGCCGCGAAGAGAGGGGTCCTTGGCGACTTCACACGACGCAAAGAACGCATCGCCGTCGACATGCATGATCGCGCGCGGAAAACTCCTGATACTTGGCCAGCCCATATCAAGAAATGATCGGTTCGTAGTCGGTCTGCTCGGCAAAAATACGCTCAAATCCGGTAGTGAAAGACGGCGAAGGCTTGCTCACCAGCCTGCTGATCGCTGAGTCAGCTTTCGTGCCATGTACCTGCCCGCACAATTGTAAAAAATCCCAAAGGACTCTCGC
>CAIRSC010000046.1 GCA_903881205.1 uncultured bacterium
TAAGCCGGATTCTGTCGTGGGCAGCCATGTATCTGGGATAGACGTTGCCGTCTACCTCAAGCGACTCTCCATCTTTCGATGACACGGTCTTGCATGCAGGTAGGATTTTTGCCGTTGCACCTCTCGTGTTGCCACAAGAGCTGATCCTGACGGATCCCCGCGCCTCTCGGCTTGGGCGTCTCTGTTCGCATCCCTGGGATTACCCCGGCGGGCGTTACCCGCTACCCGTTTGCCGATTTTGTCCACCACGGGTGGCTACAAAATCGAGCATCCTCCGAAGCCTCTGGCGAAGGGGGACTTTATGTCCTGCGTCGTATAGATTAACGCGGGACGCTCAACTTTCTAGCTGCCTATGGCAGACAAAATTGGCGCATGTCCGGACTTTCCTCCCAACTCTTGCGAGCGGGCGGCTGCCTAATGCAGGTTTCTACTATACCATTTTATTCCCTTACTGTAAACGAATTACAAAGCGACGGTATCTCCCGCTTTCACGCCGTGCGCCGCGGCATACCCTGCCGGAAGCTCGAGTACGTATCGTGCGCTCTGATGCGGGTCGAATGCGGCGGGATATGTGTCGGGCGCGACCGACGGTGCGATATATACGATATTCCCCGAAGAATCGATCCACACGATGTCGATCGAAAAAAGCATGTCCTTCATCCAGAATGCGTAGTCCCCGTCTGTCTCAAATACAAAGAGCATTCCCTCATCCGACGCGAGGCCAGTGCGTCCTCCGAGCCCGCGCTCATGCTCTGCCGCTGTCGTCGCACGCGTCACATGGATCAAATTGTTCTTTATGGACACACTGTCGGTAGTACTGGGAAGAGCTGTGCTGAGCGGCACAAACGTACCATTCAACAGAATCCCGCCGAATATTACGAGTATCAGTACGACGGCGGCGATGCGCCACAATTTCATAGGTTAGAAAAGCAGGATGAGTGCGATCACCGAGAGTGAGACGAACCAATACGCAATGTTGATGAAATAGAGTTTCAGCGGTCGATATTCCCACAAGACGGCGTTGAGCATCGTCGGCACGACGAAGCCAAGCCACGTGAAGAGCGCGAGCTCAAAGATCGCACCGATCCAATCATAAATACCGAGCGCAATACCGATAGTGCTCATGACCCATGCGATTACCATCGCAGCGGCGAGTCCTATGAGGGCATACACCGGCATGCGGCGCTTACTGCGAGCCGCCATTTCGGGAGTGACCTGTGCGAGACGCGTCCACGCGGTACCAAATACGCGCGGATGGTACCAGATCATCCCCACGAGCGCGCTTGCGACACCGGCGGCGAGGATCTGCCAGATTGATGCGGGTTCCATAGAGACATGATAGCGCGGATGGGGCCGTCGTCTAGCCTCTCTCGTGTGCATTACGACACCCGTGTATCCCAGAGGTCCCAGACCGCAGATGCCACATTTGAGGGGTTTCCTTCGAGCGGCAGATAGTGCAGGTCGATGTACGGCAGACTGTTGGCTTCGAGCACTCCCCATCGCTGCGCGTCGGGATCCGATTCAGGGTCTTGAATGATAAGATCAAAACCGATCACGGGAGCGCCGAGTGCATGCGCCATGTTCTCGATCATATCTTTTAGCTTCGGGTGTATCGATGTCGGTATTTCCCGGGTAGCACCTCCCTCGAAGCGGCCCGTCCGGCGCGAAAGATCGATAGTCACTCCCTTTTCAAGAATGCTCAGCTGATTGAGGCTGGAACGTTTCAGATACGCGAGATGCTCTGCGTCGAGTTCGATCGATTTCACTTCCGCTGGCTTCGCCGCATTTTTCTCACGCAACAACTCTTGGATCGTACGCACTCCATCGCCCGTAACCCGCGCCGGAAACATTTGCAAAAATCCGCGCAGCTGTCCATCGACGACCGTCGCTCGTGAGACCGGACCTTCGAGATGTTCTTCGATGAGCACATATCCGCACAACTGATGCGCCAGACGATACGCTGCCTCTAGATCTTTGAGCTCGTGAATATTAGTAGTCGTATGCCGCGCA
>CAIRSC010000047.1 GCA_903881205.1 uncultured bacterium
GGCCACCTGGAATACGCTTGAAAAGAGCATTTCACGTGAGGGGGCGACAGTGCTCACGGCGCAGAGAGGACAGATAGTGGACCTCGGCGATGGTGCCTATCTCGAAGTGCTCTCTCCCGATCGATCGCTCCCGAATGCGGAGACAAACACCGCGTGCGTGGTTACGCGACTTGTGTACGGCAACACATCGTTCATGCTTTCGTGCGATGCGCCACAAGCGATCGAGAATTATTTGGTGGACCTCGACGGAACTGCGCTTAAATCCACTGTATTAAAGGCAGGGCATCACGGCTCGAAGAATTCTTCCTCCTCGCTGTTTGTGGGCTACGTCGACCCGCAATATGTCGTGTATTCGCGCGGGTGCAATAACAAATACGGGCATCCCAATCAGGAAACGATCGATACCTTCGCACGATTCGGCATTCCCACACTCGACACATGCAAAGATGGTGCAATCACGTTCGTTTCCGATGGACAGGCGGTAGCAAGGCGATAATGTTGAACAAAAAGGCCGCCAAATCTGGCGGCCGTTTTGTTTGGGGCAGGTGAGATTAGATGAGACCTGCTTTCTGCAGTGTGATGAAGGCGCCACGCTTTTTCATGGTCTTGAGGCCGCGAGCGGATACGCGTACGGTGACCTTCTTGCCGATCTCAGGAATAAAAAGGGTCTTCTTCTGGAGATTGACCTGGCGGCGACGCTTGCCGGTCGGGTTGAACTTGGTAGCACGGACACGGTTAGAATACCCGCCGCCTACCTGGGATTTTGCACCTGTTATGTCGCAAACTCGAGCCATATCGCGTTGCATGCTACCATTGTCGCTACACATATGCAAATTACCGACACCTTATTCCTCGTCGTGGTCCTCATATTCTCCGCGGTCGTACACGAAGTGATGCACGGAGTGGCGGCCGATCGCCTCGGCGATCCTACTGCGCGCTATGCCGGCCGCCTCACCCTCAACCCGATTCCGCACCTCGATCCGGTCGGGTCGATCATCTTGCCGCTCATGCTGGCCTTCTCGGGATCGCCCTTCTTCTTCGCATGGGCGAAGCCGGTACCGTACAATCCCTATAATCTGCGACCGGGACGCTTCTCGGAAGCGATCGTGGCAGCTGCCGGCCCACTTTCCAATTTGGCGATCGCACTGCTCACCGGGCTCATCACCCGTTTCGCGACGCTTCCGGCCGAGGTGAGCGCAGTGCTTGTACTAATAATAGTGGTCAATGTGATGCTTTTTCTCTTCAACTTGATCCCGATCCCTCCACTGGACGGCTCGAAGATACTATCGGCACTCCTCCCCAGGAGTCTTGCCTATGAGTACGACAAACTGAGATTTCGGCTTGAATCAAGCCCTTTTTTGGGTATGGGAATCGTTTTGGTCATTATATTGTTCTTCGGGACGGCATTTGGGAACTTCGTATTCAGCCTTGCAAGCGCCATTGCGGGGGTATAAATGATGATTCTGCAGCACCGTTTTAAGGCTTTAGTCCTTGCTACTCTTGCGTTTGCCCGAAGCGCGTAGTACACTCCTCGGACTCCCCATCGGGGATTTTCATTTGCAATGGCCTAGCAAAGTGAGTGAAATGAATGCTTGCATTCATTTCCGAACGCGCGACGGACATATGCGGATACAATTATGTCTACAATAAATCAGCTCGCACGTAAGGGACGCAATCCGCGCACCTACAAGTCGAAGACCGGCGCACTCGGCCGTGGTTTCAATACACTCAAGAATCGTCCAAGCTTCTACGCAGCACCGTTCAAGCGCGGTGTCTGCACCCGTGTCACGACCAAGACTCCCCGCAAGCCAAACTCAGCTATTCGTAAGATCGCCCGCGTTCGATTGACCAACGGCATGGAAATCACCGCATACATTCCGGGAGAGGGACACAACCTCCAGGAACACTCAGTTGTACTCGTGCGCGGTGGTCGCGTGAAGGACATCGGTGTCCGCTATACGATTGTGCGCGGTAAGCTCGATGCCACTGGTGTCGACAAGCGTCGCCGAGGACGATCACGATACGGTGCGAAGAAGCCGAAAGCTGCCAAGTAATTTCTTTTGTAATATTTTATATGCGACGACCAGTAAAAAATAGAAAGCAGCCACAGCCCGACGAGATCTACGGATCGATGAAGGTTGCCAAGCTCATCAACTACGTGATGGAACGCGGAAAGAAGGACACCGCACGCAAGATCGTATACAAGGTGATGGACGAGCTCAAGAAAGACGGCGACCCGCTCGTGATCCTCGAAGAGGCGCTCGACAAGGCAGCTCCGTCAGTCGAGGTCCGCTCACGCCGCGTCGGTGGTGCCAACTACCAGGTGCCCCGCGAAGTTCGTCCTGAGCGAAGAATGGCACTGGGACTGCGCTGGATCGTGGAAGCCGCAGAAGGCACTAAGGGCAAGCCGATGCACGAGTCACTCCTCAATGAGATCCGCAACGCCCACAAAGGTGAGGGAAGCGCGGTCTCCAAGAAAGAGACCACCCACCGCATGGCAGAAGCCAACAAGGCATTCGCCCACTTCGCTTGGTAATTTGAGAAAAACGATGCAAAGGACCGCCCCTCAGGCGGTCCTTTCACGTTGCTTTCATCGGGAGTATGTTTAGTGAGTCTATGACCCACTTTCTCAGCATAGCAGTCATTGTCATCCTTGTTCTTCTGGTAATCGCGATCGGCCCGGCCGTTTTTGTCGAGAAGTTTAAGATCGACGCTTCCGACGACGAGCAATAGTACATGCCGTACCGATGTCGTAGAATCGTTCTATGGCAGATGTGAAGATCGGCGGGGGATGGAAAGAGAAACTTGCCGACGAATTCGGACAGTCGTATTTCCGCGATCTCACCGCGTTCGTGCGTAAAGAGTATCAAAAAACGGTGGTTTACCCGACGCCAAAGAACGTATTCCGCGCTTTCGACGAATGCCCGTTTGATGTCGTGAAGGTCGTGATCCTCGGACAGGATCCGTATCACGGACCCGACCAGGCTAACGGCCTGTGCTTCGCGGTGAATTCGGGCGTGAAAGCGCCACCGTCGTTGCAGAATATTTTCAAAGAGCTCGAATCCGATCTCGGGCATCCGGTGAATCGCGATCCCGACCTCGTCCGTTGGGCCAAGCAGGGCGTGCTCCTTCTGAATGCGACACTTACGGTGAATGCGCACACACCTGGTTCGCATCAGGGGAAGGGATGGGAACAGTTCACTGATGCGGTGATTAAGAAGTTAAATGACGAAAGGGAACATCTCGTATTTATCTTGTGGGGTAATTATGCAAAACAGAAGGGAGCACACATCGACCGCGCGAAGCATCTCGTGATCGAGTCGCCGCACCCATCGCCGTTCTCTGCATATAGCGGATTCTTCGGCTCAAAACCATTTTCAAAAGCAAATGCGTATCTGATAGCACACAGTAAGAAGCCGATCAAATGGTAGTTGTGCACCGTTTCTCACATGATTCACCTCGTGTCTTGTCCGCGAGGAGTACAATTATTGTATGAAACAATATCTTATCGAAGAGTCACCATTCTCTTATTTCTTTACCGCCGACACACGCAGTGCGTGGTTGTGGCTTATCGTCCGTCTCTATTTGGGATGGAATTGGCTCGAAGCAGGATGGGAGAAACTGCACAATCCTGTGTGGGCGGGCGGCAATGCCGGCGGTGCTTTGCAGGGATTCGTGCACGGGGCACTTACCAAGACAGGAGGCCTTCATCCCGACGTACAGGGCTGGTACGCATCATTTTTGACTCGGTATGTATTACCGCACGTGTTTCTGTGGTCGAATCTTGTCGCGTGGGGTGAATTTCTCGTCGGCATCGCGCTCATTCTCGGCTTTTTGGTCGGCCTTTCGGCATTCGCCGGCATGTTCATGAATCTCAATTACATGCTCGCCGGAACCGTCTCGGTGAATCCAATATGGTTCACTATCGGGATCGGGCTCATGCTGGCATGGCGCGTCGCCGGATATTGGGGCGCCGATCGGTACGTATTGCCGCTTCTGCATCGTTCCATCCGGCCGCGAAGTTATCCCCTTACGTAACCGCGGGCGGGGAGAAGTGTATTACTCTTCACTGAGCTGCGCTCTTTTATCCTGAAAGGAGTATGACGATGGGTCTATTGATGTGGGGCGCGATACTGCTGGTCGGCCTTGGTCTCGGCCCCCTTTGTACGCCTCGGTATCCGCGTCCACGGTAATCGAGATCAGTTGAGGCCTCGGCGGTGCCGGGGCTTTGCTTTTTAGAACGATTTCGCCTATATTACTGAGACGCCGCAGCCTTCCGCCAGACGGCGGATTCTTTTTTAGATACACCTATTATTTAACCCAATACATCATCTTTATGTCACGCGATTACCCACTCGAAAAAGTACGTAACTTCGGTATCGTTGCCCACGTCGACGCGGGAAAAACGACCACGTCCGAGCGCATCCTCTACTACACGGGGGAGAGCCACAAGATCGGCGAAGTGCACGAGGGCAACACAGTGACTGACTGGATGGAGCAGGAGCGTGAGCGCGGCATCACCATCACCGCCGCAGCCATCACGTGTTTCTGGAACCCTTCGTACATGGGAGCTGATACCTCCAAGAAAGTCCGGTTCAACGTCATCGATACCCCAGGGCACATCGACTTCACTTCAGAAGTGAAGCGCTCGATGCGCGTGCTCGACGGTGCGGTCGTCGTTTTCGACGGCGTTGCCGGTGTAGAGCCGCAGTCCGAGACCAACTGGCGCTATGCCGAAGAGGCGGAAGTACCGCGCATTTGCTATATCAACAAACTCGATCGTACCGGTGCATCCTTCGAAAAGTCATACGCCTCGATCCTCGATCGTCTTTCGACGAAGGCAGTGCGCATGCAGATTCCGATCGGCCTCGAAGAGAAATTCGAAGGCGTCATCGATCTTCTCGGAATGAAGGCATACAAATTCGAAGGGGAAATGGGACGTAATGTGATCGCCTACGACATTCCTGCTGAGTACCTCGACGAAGCCAAGAAATATCACACCGAGCTCGTCGAGCGTATCGTCGAAAATGACGACGCGGTTATGGCGGACTTCCTCGAGGGCAAAGAGATTCCCTACGAAACACTCAAAAAGACGCTCCGCGCAGCGGTCGTCCAGAACAAGATCTTCCCCGTGTACACCGGTTCGTCACTCAAGAACAAGGGCGTCCAGCTCGTGCTCGACGCGGTCGTCGACTACCTCCCATCACCGCTCGATCTTCCGGCCGCTAAGGGCACCAATCCTGATACGGGAGTCGAAGAGACTCGTCCGTCGCTCGATGATGGGCCGTTCGCCGCGCTCGTCTTCAAACTCCAGACCGACCCGTTCGTGGGCGCGCTCACGTTCTTCCGTGTCTATTCCGGATCGATCAATACCGGCGACACAGTTTACAATTCCGCCAACAATAAGAGAGAGCGCATCGGCCGTATGGTTCGCCTTCAGGCCGACAAGCGCGAAGAGATCAAATCGGTGTATGCCGGCGAGATCGCGGTGGTCGTCGGTATGAAGGAGGTCAAGATCGGCCACACGCTCTGCGATGCTGAGCACCCGATCGCGCTGGAATCGATCGTATTCCCGGAGCCGGTGGTCTCGATGCGTGTTGAGCCCAAGACGAAGGCCGACCAGGAACTCATGGGCATTGCTCTCTCAAAACTGAGCGACGAAGATCCGACC
>CAIRSC010000048.1 GCA_903881205.1 uncultured bacterium
GACATGAGCTGAATCTGCAAGCTGTTCCATACGAGTACTTGCCGAGACGAGTGCCGGTACGGAGAAGTATCCGAATATATTCAGAGCCCAGCCATGCGCCGAAGCAAGAAGCCAGCCGGTGAGCGGTAGTGCAATGACGGACGCATAGAGAAGAATGTGTATCCAGTTGGCGGCGAGCTCCTGCCACCATGGCATGCCCGGTTCGGGAGACGGCGCAGTATGAAAAAAACGCAGGATCAGACGGATGAGCATGACTCCCAAAATCAGTATCCCGAACGACATATGAAAACTAACGAGCTCGGCGGGCGACGTGCTTCGGCGAATCTCGGGCATGAGCCATCCGATAGCGAACTCCGCGCTCACCATCGCAACGATCAGCCAATGGAATGACTTCGTTATAGGGTGATAGGTGGCGGGTCGTTCCATACAGACATACTAGCAAATTATGCGCCCATACTTGCTATAATTGCGATATGCCCCAAACCAACATTCCACTGCCTTCGATGTCTTCTCTGCAGCCGGCAGTATGTCCTCTCTGTCATCAATCTGTTCTTCCGACATATTATTTCTGCCCGAATTGTGGCACCTCGCTTCAGCAAGCGCCACTCTCCGTTACTCCGATGGCGCAGATCGGAATCTACACGTTCAGTATTGTATTGCCGATGATCGGATTCATCCTCGTGACACGGTGGCCGGGGATGAAATATTATCGATCTGAGGATCCGAAGGTCCGCCAGATCGGACAGGTCGCGTGGATACTACTCATTCTCTCGACGATATTCACGTGTTGGTATGTATACAATTGGACTCAAAATATGATCCAATCTTCTATCGAGAGTATCAATGCGGACATGAGTTTCTAACGCTTACGCTCACATCGCGGGCATTCGATATAATGCATCATATGAAAATCACAAAACTCGGACACTGCTGCTTGCTTATCGAAGAGGCGGGGAAGATGATTCTCACCGATCCCGGAAATTATTCCGATTCGCAGAACGATATCATCGGCATTGATATGGTCGTGATCACACACGAGCACGGCGATCATCTTCATGTCGAGTCGCTGAAGGCGATCATGACGAACAATCCCGCCGCGTCGGTCGTTTGTAATTCCATGGTCGGAAAGATCCTTGATGCACAAGGCATTGCACACCAGATCCTTGAAGGGACTGATGCAATGGTCGTCAAAGATATTACTCTCGAAGCATGTGACGGCAGGCATGAAGAGATATTCGAAGAGATCGGTCAAGTACAGAATACCGGCTATCTGATAGCAGGCAGCGTGTATGTTCCGGGCGATTCATTCACTGCGCCGCAGAAACCGGTCGAAATCCTCGCACTTCCCGTTGCCGGTCCGTGGTGCAAATTGCCCGATGCAATCCGATTCGCGCTAAAGGTCGCACCGAAGAAGGCGTTCCCGGTGCACGATGCGATGCTTAAATCATCCGGGATGCTCCCATTACTCGGCGATCTGGTTTTCAAAAAGCACAACATTGAGCTCGTCATGATGGCGGCGGGCGACTCGAAAGAGTTCTAACGATTGGGAGCAATCCCTATCCTCGTGTATAACTCTCTCATGGAAATCACACGGTCACAGTTCGTAAAAGGTATCCGCGGGACGGACGCTATTACCGATGACGGTGTCCCGCAGTACGCATTTGTGGGCCGCTCCAATGTAGGTAAATCGAGCCTCATCAATGCGCTCACCGATCGCTCAGATATGGCGCGCGTGGGCAAAAAACCGGGAAAAACGACCGAGATCAACTTCTTCTTCGTCAACAATGCGTTCTATTTGGTCGACCTCCCGGGCTACGGCTATGCGAGAGCGACGCCCCAAGAGCGCGCCAAGCTCAAAAAGCTCATTATGTGGTACCTGACGTATTCGGGCGCAAAGCCCAAGAAAGTGATACTCGTGGTGGATTCGAAGGTCGGAGTGACCGACTTCGACCGCGATATGATCATGATCCTCACGGAAGAGAAGCATTCGTTTATGATCGTCGCCAACAAGGTGGATAAGATCACCCAGAAGGAGGCGGCAGCATCGATTGTAGAGATGCGAGAGGCGGCGGGCGATGTCACAGTCGTGCCATTCTCGTCGAGGACCCGAAAGAATCTCCCGCAGTTGCTTGATATAATTTTCTCGTAATATGGAATTTCAGCCGCAACAGGAGAATAGGATTCGGGAATATTTCCGTATCAGTATATTCATCAAAGGGCTCGTATCCATTCTTGAGATCATGGGCGGGACGCTTGCGCTCGTGGTACCCGTATCGATCGTCACGCGGTATATGGTGAGCCTTGGCGAAGGTGAATTATCAGAAGACGGGCACGATTTCATCGCGTCACATCTCATACAAATGGCACACTCGCTTTCGCTCAAAGGGGGTCTGTTTATCGGGGTGTATCTTTTGAGTCGCGGACTCATCAAGCTTCTGCTCGTGATCGCACTGTTGAAAGATCAATTATGGGCGTATCCAAGCTCACTTGCCGTACTGGGATTGTTCATGTTCTATCAGATCTACGAGATATATCACACGCACTCGGTCTTTCTTATTGCGCTGACTCTGTTCGACTTCGTGGTGATGTGGTTCATCTGGCGCGAGTACGAAGTGCTCAAATCGCACCTCGTTCGACAATAATATGGCGATGAAGAAACCGGGACGGGACACCTCGTGGGGCAAAGTATCACAGTGGTACGACACCTATCTTGGGAGTGACGATAGTTATCAGATGCAGGTGATCCTGCCGAATCTCACGCGCGTACTTGATCTCAAGCCGGGGGAGCGCGTGCTGGATCTTGCGTGCGGACAAGGAATATTCGCCCGCGAATTCGCAAAGACAGGGGCGCAGGTGCAGGGAGCGGATATTGCACCCGAGCTTATCGCCGAAGCGAAGAAGTATGGCACTGGCATTCGCTATGATATCGCGTCGGCCGAATCACTCTCGTTTGCCCAGGACGCATCATTCGACACCGTCGTCTGCGTGTTGGCGCTGCAAAATATGGAGGACCTGCCGAAGGTGTGCCGAGAAGTCGTCCGGGTGCTGAAGCCGGGCGGAAGATTCGTCATGGTCCTCAATCATCCCGCGTTCCGCGTACTCAAGCGATCGAAGTGGGGGTGGGATGAGGGCGGTGTGCAATATCGCCGCATCGACGGCTATCTCTCAGGAGCAAAGATATTCATCGATATGCACCCGGGCAAGGACCAGAAACATGATGCAAAAGTGCAGACGATCTCATATCACCGCTCACTGCAGGATTTCTTCAAGTCGCTCACAGGCGCAGGGCTCGACGTAACGCGACTCGAAGAATGGATATCGCATCGTGTGAGCGAAGCAGGTCCGCGACAGAAGGCCGAGGACACAGCCCGCAAGGAGATCCCGCTCTTTATGATGCTCGAGGCGCGCAAGTGAATAACTCCGCACAGGGCATGTCGGACATGCTATCGTGCAAGAATAATCAGCACATAGCATAATTATTTTTTTATATGATCCTCGCACAGATCCTCGGACTCTATTTCATAATCGTCGGTGTTATCGTTCTCTATCGCCGTCGCGCGATCATGCCCGCGGTCTCGCGCCTCGTCGCCAATAGGCCGCTACTGCTCGTCATGGGACTCATGGAGATACTTGGCGGTATCGCGATCGTGCTCACGTATCCCGTCTTTACCTTCGACGCCGACGGTGTCATTTCGATCATCGGCTGGGTGCTGCTCGTGGAGGGGGTTCTCTACTTCGCACTTCCGTCGCGCAAAGTGCAGCGTTTCGTGCGTCGCTTTAATACGCAAACCTGGTATCGCGCGGGAGGTGTCCTCTCGTTCGTGATCGGTGTATACCTCGCCGGCTCAGGATTCGGACTTTTCTAGTGCATCGTATCGCCGCCGGTAGGGTACAGTAGAGGGAATGTATTTCGTCTATCTGCTCGAATGTGCGGACACTAGTATTTATACGGGCATCGCGACCGATGTGGAGCGTCGCTTCAAGGAGCACCAGAATGGTTTGGGTGCAGCGTACACTCGCTCGCGCAAACCGGTCCGCATTCTCTATACCGAACAGGTCGCGGATCGAAGTGCCGCACTCAAGCGTGAAGCGGTGATCAAGAAATTACCGCGCACAAAAAAGCTCGAGCTCATTGCGCGCTCGTAGCGTACTGCGCTGCGCTCGTGCCCGCGACAAAGCCGCTTGTCCAGCATATTTGCAAGGAATATCCGCCCGACGGACGATCGATATCGAGGATATCACCGACGAGGAAAAGGTTCGGGAACAAGATGGAAGACATGGTCTTAAAATCCAATTCAGTGAGTGCCACGCCACCGGAAGTCGTGACCGCTTTATCCATACCGAGGAGCCCCGTCACCGGGAGTCGCAGATGCTTGAGCGTTTTCATGAGTCGTACGCGCATTTCGCGCGTGACGCTGTTGCACTTGGTGTCGGGATCGATCTGCGCGAACTGAAGAATACTCGTCACAAGCGACGGCTGCACCATCGTCCCGAGCACATTGCGTATCTTCTTATTTATGTCGGTACGGAATATTTCCTGCAGCTTCGCGTCGACTACATCAAAGCCCTGATCGGGGAGCAGGTCGACTTCCACATCGACATCGCCGTATTTGAGAAGTTCTCCGATCTCGCGGCTGAGATTGAGGATAGCCGGGCCGCTGAGTCCTACATGAGTGAAAAGCATTTTGCCTGACCCTGTTTCCTGCTTAACATTATTTTGATACACGGTGATCTTCACATCTCTCAGTGCGACGCCGGCGGCATCGACCAGCGGCACTTTCAACGCAAGTGGTACGAGTGCGGCCTCGGTGTCGTTGACCCTGTGGCCGAGTGCTTTGAGCATACGGAAGCCGTCGCCGGTCGAGCCGGTCTCCGGATGCGAAAGTCCTCCAGTGGCGAGAATGAATGCATGCGCGCGGACTGCATCGCCGTACTTGAGTTGTGCGGAAACGATCCTGCCGTTCTCAGTATTGAGTGATTCAACGCGCGAGTTGGACATAACGGTGACACCGGATTCCTTCAGATACTCGACGAGCACATCCCACACCGACTGCGCGGTATCAGAAACGGGGAACGCGCGGTTCTCTGCCTGTACCTTCGTCGGCATGCCGCGACCATTGAAGAATTCGATCGTGTCTTTGCTATTCCATTGAGAGAACGGGGAAGCGAGGAACTTACCGCCGTCTTTGAATTTGGAGAGCAATTTTTTGGTATCGAATTCAGCATTGGTGACATTGCATCGGCCGCCGCCGGTAATGAGAAGTTTTTTACCGAGCGAGTTATTCCGCTCCAAAAGAACGACCGAGGCTCCCAATTCAGCTGCACGCGCCGCAGCCATCATGCCCGCCGGCCCACCCCCGATCACGCATACGTCCCAGACTTGTTCACTTTGCGCATTCATGGCGGAATCCTAGCACAGAGCCCTGTACGGCGCCGCATTTCATTATTTCAACATGCGAAATAGGGGATGATTGACAGTTGCTCGTAAATAAGTAAGATACTTACATATATGTTCAAGTCCGACCAGATCGCGGAAATATACCGAGGAATGATGTCGCTCAAACGGGCGCTTATGTTCAGATTGCCTGACAATGTGGCGCCTTCCATTACTCCGTCGCAATGGCTTGCCGTCAGTGCTATCGGCGATGGTGCTCACACGGTGAAGGCAGTAGCCGAAGCGCTTCGGGTATCGAGTAGTGCTGCCACACAGCTCATCGACGGTCTCGTAAAGACCGGCTACGTCATTCGGTCGCCGGGTAAAGAAGACAAGCGCGAGACTGAACTCACTCTATCGAAAGACAGCGAAACGGGGATTAAGGAAATGAAAAAACAGAAGATGGCGCAATTCGAAAAAATATTTTCCACGCTTTCCGAACGTGAACTTGCCGAATTTGCCGCACTGATGAAGAAACTATCCAATAACCTCGATACGAAATAAAAAAACTTATGAATAATCCCACCAATCGATTTGCGATCCTCGCCGCCGTGATGCTCGGCATGTTCCTCGCCGCGCTCGACCAAACGATCGTCGCAACTGCTATGCCGCGCATCGTCGAAGAGTTCAACGGACTCTCGCAGCTCTCATGGGTCTTCACCGCATACATGCTCGCATCCACCATCACCGTACCAATCTACGGCAAACTCTCAGACATCTTCGGACGCCGAGGTCTGTATATTCTCGGTATCGGCATCTTCCTCGTGGGCTCCGCGCTCTCAGGATTCGCCCACTCAATGATCCAGCTCATCATATTCCGATTCATCCAGGGAATTGGAGCCGGGGCGATCATGGTCAACTCGATCGCGATCATCTCCGATGTATTTCCTCCGCAAGAACGCGGAAAGTTCCAGGGACTTATCGGTGCCGTCTTCGGCCTGGCCTCGGTGATCGGCCCGTTCCTCGGTGGATTCATTACTGATAATTTCTCGTGGCGCTGGACCTTCTACATCAACATTCCGCTCGGTCTTATAGCAATGGTCGTGCTTGCCATGGTGCTTCCGAAGATCGCACACAAGGCAGGGCGCTCGATCGATTATTTGGGGGCACTTCTTATGACGACCACACTGGTCCCGTTCTTGCTTGCACTCGTGTGGGGAGGTAGTACCTATGCATGGAATTCGACTGAGATTTTCCTGCTTCTCGGTGCCGCACTCGGTTTCGGATTCCTCTTCATCGCGCGTGAAATGACCGCGCCGGAGCCGATCGTGTCGCTGAGTCTTTTCAAGAATCGCGTCTTCCTTATATCAGTGCTCTCGGTCTTCATCACTGCGATGGGTATGTTTGGAGCGATCCTCTACATTCCACTCTTCGCGCAAGGCGTGATTGGGGTATCGGCCACACACTCGGGTCTGGCACTGACTCCGATGATGCTCGGGCTCGTGCTCGCGTCGACCATCGGCGGACAGATTATGTCGCGCACAGGCAAATATAAGTGGCTCGCCGTCGGCGGCGTCGCCTTCGTGATGATCGGTATGTTCCTCTTTTCGACGATCACCACAGACACCACGTCGATCGGCCTCGCGCTTCGCATGGTGGTGCTGGGCTTGGGCCTCGGCGCGACCATGCCGGTCTTCAACCTCGTGGTACAGAGTGCATTCACTCGCGAGAAGCTCGGAGAGGTCACGGCAAGCGTGCAGCTGGCGCGCTCGATTGGAGGCACGGTGGGCACCGCGATCCTTGGCGGTGTCATGAACGCCGGTCTTTCGAGCAGGCTTACGAATATCTCATCTGATCCGTTCGTCAGTGCGATGCAGCAGATTGATCCCAATAGTGCGATCGGTACGGTGAATAGCGATACCATCCAAGGGCTTCTCAATCCGCAGGTGCAGGACGGCATCCGCGCGGGCATTTCGCAGGCGCCGAATTCCGACCAGCTTCTGGCGGCATTCGACAATTTCCTCGGCACGATCAAGATCGCATTCACTGAATCGGTGGACCACGTGTTCATTATCGGTGCGGGCCTTATGACCATTGCCTTCGTCATAGTCTGGTTCCTGCCGGTCATCGAGATCCGCAAGTCCACCAAGCCGAAGCTCGAGCAGATCGGCGACGAACTCGAGGAAGAGCTCGCTTACGACGCTGGAGCCATGGCACACTAATCATTGACCGAAGCCCCCGTTGCTTGTAAGGTCTCTCCAGTTCAATCGGAGGTACACCAATGTCGCAACCTGTTCTAAACAGAACGCTCGTTCTAACTGCGTTTGAGTTCGTGCGGCCCAAAATTGAGGCAGCACTCGCAGAACTCAAGCAAGGAAGTTCCCTGGTCCTTGTGGTGAGTGCGATCGAAACCATCAACCCGCGGGACGGCAGGTCATTCGAAGAATCCTGTTACCTCATTCACGAGTTCGGCGATCCGAGCAAGAATGACGACCCGATCCGCGATATCGCACTTTCGAAGACCGAGATATCGGTGCGTACCGGAAAGGCGACACGCGATGTACGGCCGCAAGAACTGCTCGCCGGCGAGACGCTCAAGATCGGCAGTGTCGTCGTGACTGGCGTCGTTGTTGGCGCCTCCGGCACCAAAGGCGTGATTGATGAGATGATCTCGGGCTGGGTCGCATATGCGATCCAGATGTACTGCGAACTTGAGGTCGCCGCCATGCGCGACAGGGAAGCAAATTTCGTAGGCGAATAAGTGGAAAAGAGGGCTCTTGCGCTATGCGGGAGCCCTCTGTCTGTGTAGTACAGAAAAAGAGCCGCTTGACACCCAGTGTAAGCGGTGATACTATAGATATACCAACGTTCTCTAGTTTCTGTCTTGAGGCATCACTCAGGACCATCCCGCCAGTCGAAAGAAGGGATGTATGAGTCTGAAGGCCGATGGATTAAATAGTAATGCTGCACTCGCAGCACCAATAGAAGTATATGTATCACCGTTCATTCGGCTCACGCTCCGGCGGGAGCTCCGGCTATGCCCCTCGCGGCGGCCGACGCCCACAGTCTTATTCGAGAGGCGCAGCCCGCTCAGCGGGAGGCCGCGGCGGCTTCGGCGGCCAGCGCATCGACGTCTCACGCTTCATCAACAAAGCGGTCATCGTCGAAGAGCAGGCAGTCTTCGTGCCCGAACATCAGTTCGCTGATTTCGAGATCCAGGAGTCGCTCAAGAAAAATATCTCCGCAAAGGGGTACGTCTTCCCGACGCCGATCCAGGACAAAGCCATCCCTCACGTACTTCGCGGTGAGGACGTCGTCGGTATCGCCAACACCGGCACCGGCAAAACAGCCGCATTCCTTATTCCACTTATCAACAAGGTCCTCGCGGACCGCTCACAGCGCATCCTCATCATGGTTCCGACGCGCGAACTCGCGCAGCAGATCGAAGAGGAGTTCTGGGGCTTTGCGAATTACATGCGCATCGGCGCGGTCACGTGTGTCGGCGGTGCCAACATCAATCCGCAGATCAACATGCTTCGCCGCAACCCGAACTTTGTCATCGGTACTCCCGGACGCCTCAAAGACATCATGGAACGTCGCGTGCTCGACCTCTCAAAATTCCAGACGGTCGTGCTCGACGAAGCGGACCGCATGCTCGACATGGGCTTCATCGACGACATGAAATTCATCATGGGCACGATGGCACCGGTGCGCCATACGCTCTTCTTCTCCGCGACACTCTCGCGCGAGATCGAGATGCTCATCGGCAGCTTCCTCAATAATCCGATCCGTATCTCGGTGAAGACCGGGGACACCTCGAAGAATGTCGACCAGGATGTCATCCGCACCGGCGGCAAGAACAAAGTGGATATCCTCCACGAGCTGCTCACGCAGCCGGAGTTCTCCAAGGTGCTCGTCTTCGGACGCACCAAGCACGGTGTCGAGAAGCTTTCCCAGCTGCTCGCGCAGCGCGGCTTCAAGACCGAATCGATCCACGGCAACAAGACGCAGAGTAAGCGCGAGCGCGCACTCTCCGGCTTCAAGCGCAACCAGATCCAGGTACTCGTCGCGACCGACGTCGCAGCCCGCGGCATCGACGTGGACAATGTGTCTCACGTGATCAACTACGATATCCCGACGACCTACGAAGACTACGTGCACCGCATCGGACGCACCGGCCGCGCAGGCAAGGGAGGCAAGGCGCTGACCTTCATCGACTAATTACCATCAAAACAAAAAGCCCCGCGTAAGCGGGGCTTTTTGCCGGGACTTGCACAAAATCACGATTCGGTGCATAACTGTGATATTAGCCCAGACAGCGTGGAGTTGGTCAAGGGTAGAGTAGATTATAAATCCTTATTTTAAGCCCAAAAAGATATATTTAGTATGAACAAGATCATCACCGCCGGAATCGTTGCTTTGTCTCTGTTCGTCGCAGGGACTGCATCTGCCCAAACGTACAACTATACGAGCCCGTATTCATACTCACAGACCTATACCTACGGTACGTGCACGCAGCTTTCGCGCGATCTCTACAAGGGGATGCGAGGCAGCGACGTCACTGCGCTTCAGACATTCCTCGTCGCACAGAATTACAGCGGATCCGGTTCGTGGATGGTGACCGGCTACTTCGGCACGGCAACACAGGTCGCGCTCCAGAATTTCCAGCACTCTCGAGGACTCTCAGCTTCCGGCGTTGCCGACAGCTGGACGCGTGCTGCAATTTCGGGCTCATGCGGCAATACCATCCCGACCACTCCTTCATATCCCACCTATCCTTCGTACCCAACATACCCAACCTATCCCACCTATCCGACATATCCGGTGAACGGAGTCGTGAGTATCACGACACTCTCTCCAAACTCAGCGGCAGCAGGGACCATCGTTACGGTCTACGGTTCCGGATTTGATCAGTCGAATACCGTTTATGTCGGCTCGACCGCGGTCACCGCGAACACTTCGTATAACGGAAATTCACTCACGTTCACCGTGCCGTCATTCCTCTCGGGCACGCAGCAGGTGTACGTCGCCAATTCGCGCGGCACCAGCAACAGCCTTCCGCTCTCAATCTCCTACACGACCGGCTGTGCGTATGCTTCCAACTACTACGGCAGCAACTGCTACAACCCATGTACTTACGGCTGCAACACCGGCACGCCCGCCATCTCGTACCTCAATCCTCAGTCCGGCGCGGTTGGTTCATCAGTGACTGTCCTCGGTTCCGGATTCTCGACGACCGGCAACACGGTACATTTCGGACAGGGAATCATCGCGGGAATCATCTCGTCCGATGGCAACTCCGTTTCCTTCACCGTTCCGTCTACGCTCACCGGTTTCGGAACGCAGTCGACCGTGCTCGGCACCTATCCGGTATATGTGACCAACGCCGGCGGCGTGAGCAGCAACACGGTGCAGTACACGGTCACCGGTCTCGGCTCGACGCTTTCACCAACGATCTCGAGTGTGAACGGTCCGACAACACTTCAGACCGGTATCAGCGGCACCTGGACCGTCAACGTCAACACGTTCTCGAATCAATATACGACGCTCTCGGTCAACTGGGGCGATGCCAATAACGGCTACGTGAATGCTGCTGCACCGCAGACTTTGTACGCGGGATCACAGACCGCGACGTTCACGCACGCGTATGTCACACCGGGCACCTACACACTGACCTTCTCGGTATCGAATCCCAACGGACAGTCGAGTGTGTACACGTCGACCGTTTACGTGACGGGCTCGGGTACTACATACGGACAGCCGACGCTCTCGTACCTCAGTCCTCAGTCCGGACGCATTGGTACTCAGGTGATCCTCTCGGGCACCGGATTCACACAGTACGACAACACTGTGCACTTCGGCATCGGCGGTACGCAACACCTCACTTCGGTCAACGGCAATACGATCTACTACACGATCCCATCGTATATCTCTACCTGCGACGTGAATCTCACATTCGCTGCCTGCTACACGCCTCAGCAGGTCACACCAGGCACGTACCAGATCTACGTGACCAATGCGCAGGGTCAGACCAATCAGCTTTCGTTCACCGTCACCTATTAGGATATTCTTCAGAGACATTCTGACAAAAAGGCGCGCCGAGAGGCGCGCCTTTTTGTAGTGCATACTGGTGCTATGTCGCATTTCGGCTACATACGACTCGCCCTTATATGCATCCTCTCGGTGCTTGCGGTAATCATCATGATCCCCGTGTGCATGCGCCTAGCCATGCAGGGATACATGTACACGAATGTCGATGATGTCCCCGTGGCACAGGTGGCACTGGTGCTCGGGGCGTCGGTGGTTCACGGGCAGCCATCGCCGATCCTCGAGTACCGTGCTGCGGCTGCGGTCGAGCTCTATCGACGAGGCAAGGTATCGAAGATATTGGTGACGGGGGATAATGGCGCGCTCTCGCACGATGAGGTGACACCGGTGCGCAAATATCTGATTGATGCGGGGATCCCTGCGGGCGATATCTTCCTCGATCATGCGGGATTCGATACGTATTCGAGCATGTATCGCGCGCGCGATGTGTTCCAGGCGCAATCACTCACGATCGTGACACAGGATTTCCACCTGCCGCGCGCGCTCTTTATTGCGCGGCACCTCGGTATCACCGCCTACGGCTATACCGCCAAGGGCGGCGACGAGGAGCATGATTATGTGCGCGAGATCCCGGCATCCAACAAAGCACTGCTCGATCTTTTCATTCGGCGTGTGCCAAAATATCTTGGCGATGTGATACCACTTTCGGGCGACGGTTCAACCACTTGGTATTGATCTGCTCGGGCACATTTTTTTACCGTCGCTATCTGGCGCTGCTGCGCCAGCGCTGAATCTCGGTCCCGTCGGACCTGCGAACACGGCAAAAAACTGCGCCGCTCGCTCCTTCGGTAGGGAATACGGATTAGTCTTGCTCGCTTTTTTTCAATAAATAAGGTACATAAGGATATGCAATTCAAAATTCCATTCAAAGGTTCTCGCGCAGACGGAGTAGTACGTATCAAGCAGATGCTCTCCGAACACGCCGCACAGATCAAGGAAAATGCAGAAGGTGTGAAAACAGAGTGGAACGATCACGTGCTCTCGTTTGAATTCACCGCACAGGGCAAACATATCCTCGGCACTGTCACGGTCAATGACAATGAATTCGATATCTATGCGAAGCTCCCGCTGACGCTTCGGCTTTTCGAAGGTACGATCGAGCGCATGGTGGAGTCCGAGATCAAAAAACTTGCTCTGTAACGACTCCGGCGTTCATACGTCACCATAGGTATGCATCTATTCAATACGCATATATTGAGCTTCCTCTTCGCTCCATTTCTGTTCTTCGGTGCCCTGTTCTCCCATACCTCATACACTCCTCCTGTCGCATCTTCGACTTATCCCGTCGCCTGTACGATGGAAGCGAAGCTCTGTCCCGACGGCTCATACGTGGGCCGCACCGGGCCGAAATGCGAATTTACCGAGTGTCCGAGTGCTACAACCACTCCGGCAACACGGCTTCATATCAATTCGCTCACGCCTGTCTCCGGCGCGGTCGGTACATCGGTCACTATCACCGGTAGCGGATTTACATCGGACAACACGATCATCTTTGGCACCGGCGTCGTCATGCACGTCGCTGCAAAGAGCGGGACGTCGCTTACGTTTACCGTGCCCAACGGACTCAGTCCGCGCTGCGCATATTCCACTCCACGCTGCATGGTCGCGACGCGCGTCACGATTCCGGGTGAATACGCAGTCTCGGTAGAGAATAAGAACGGCACCAGCAATTCCATAACCTTCACCGTGACCAGTGCAGAAACACAAAAAAATACCGTTTCTATTCAGTCGATTTCTCCCGCTTCGGGTCCGACTGGTACTGAAGTGACGCTTACCGGCAGATTTTTGAGCGACACCAACATTGTTCATTTTGGAGCGGGCGCGATCGGTCCGGTCAATATCACTTCGTCGATTGCGGTGGCGTGTACGACCGACCCCTCGTGTGTTCCGGGTATTCGTCAGGTCATTGTCTTTACCCTCCCACAGAGCGTCGGTCCGAACTGTAAAGCAGGCATGATGTGCCCGATGTACATGCAGCTGATCACTCCGGGCACCTACAAGGTGTACGTTGAGAACGAAAATGGAACGACCAATACTGTCGACTTCACCGTCACGGGAGCAGGCACGCTCGAATAATACGTTCTCTTCCACAGGAGAGTTCATCCGATTCACACTGCAAGAATTGGTATACTCACACGTCTAGACCCTATGAAGAAATTCTTCCACTTTTTTATTGTCGCCGTATTCTTCGCACTTCCTGCGGTGTCTTCCGCTGCAGCGACGACTAATTTTGAAGTGACCGGCTGGATCCCGTATTGGCGCACTGCTACCGGCACGGCCGATGTTTTGCCGCATCTGAACGAACTCACTGAAGTGAATCCGTTCGTGTATACCATCAAGTCCGACGGCACATTTGCGGACAACGCCTCGCTCGATGCGGAACCATGGGCCAGTTTTATCATTACTGCGCATGCACAGCATGTACGCGTGATTCCGTCGATCATGACGAGTAATTCCACACTCATCCATTCGCTTCTCAGTGATTCCACCAGCCGCGTGGCGCTTGAGCAGCGCATCGTCGATTTGGTGAATGCAAATAATTTCGACGGTATCGATATCGATTTCGAAGGCAAGAGTGCGGCTGATAAAGATAACTTCTCACTTTTTCTCAAGGGCCTCTATCAACGCATGGGCAAGAAGTTTGTGATGTGCACGATCGAATCGCGCACACCGACCGATTCCAGATACTACCAGACTGAAGTGCCGCCCGATGCGGAGATCTATGCCAACGATCTCGTGCAGATCAACAAGTACTGCGATCGTGTGCGCATCATGGCGTACGATCAGCAGGGCGTGGATCTGCAACTCGCCGATAAGGCGGCATCGTCTTCGCAGCTCTATGCACCGGTGGCCGATCCGGCGTGGGTCTCCAAAGTGGTGAACCTTATGGCCAAAGACATTAGTCGCTCCAAGATTCTCATCGGTGTGCCCACCTACGGCTACGAATACGACGTGACCGCATACGCCAACAATCAGTACGTCTACAATATTCTCTGGACCTTTAATCCGGGCTACGCCACTCAGATCGCGGCGCAGTACGGTATCACGCCGGCGCGCAACACGGCGGGTGAGATGTCATTCAGTTATACGCCGACCGCAACGAGCACGAACCCGGTCTCGCTGGGCGCCAATTCCGCGTACCTCGCAGCAGTCGCGGCATCGCAGTACGCCACGCAATACAATTCGCATCTCAATTTCCGTCTCGTCGACTGGCCCGACGCCCAGTCGGTGCAAAGCAAGATCGATTTAGCGAAGCAGCTCGGCGTGCGCGGTATCTCAATATTCAAATTCGACGGCGGCGAGGATCAAAATATTTGGAATGTGCTCAACGGCGTAAAGGGGACTTCCGTTTCGACCACTGTTTCGAGTCCGTCTACACCATCCGCGTCATCTAACACACTCACACTCGGACTGAGTCTCGGCGCCAATACTGCACAGGTGCGCACGCTTCAGAAAATACTCAATTCCGATCCTGATACCCGGGTAGCGGCGAGTGGTGCCGGATCCAAGGGCAACGAATCCACCTCTTTCGGTCCGGCTACATTGCGAGCAGTGCAGAAATTCCAGATCAAGTATGGACTCGCCAAGCCCGGTGATGCGGGCTACGGCTACGTCGGCCCGGCAACACGCGCCAAAATGAACAGTTTGTCCGCGTAGCGCTAGACGGCCTCTTCGCGCTCAAAGGTGCTCGGACCGTGAATGTGTCGACGCGAGAAATAGTGTAGAATAGTTCACATATGGAACCAACAAAGACTTTTGATTACTCAAAATTATTCATCCCCGCATCCATTATCATCGCCGGCATCGTCATCGGCGCATTCGCCATGATTGGGCTCTCTCGCACTGGCGGTTCTGCCGCAACGGCAACTGCGCCGACCGTCGCGGTGGATATCAAGGATGTGAAGACCGGCAGCGA
>CAIRSC010000049.1 GCA_903881205.1 uncultured bacterium
CCACCAGTACCATTGCCCGCTGACTGCACTTGCGGCAGCACCCGTTTGCAGGACCGATGAGGTGGCGAGCCGATCCTCCGTACTCTTTTGTGCGGCTTTTGTCTGTGGAGTGTCGATCTGTCGCTCGAGTGAAGTATGGTCCTCGGCGTTATCTGTAACAACGGAAAATGCACGCGGGCTCGTTTCGGTATTTGAAACAGGCACTGCATGTGGGGTACTCGCCGGCGCTTCTGCCGTCGCGACGGGGGCATCCGGTGTGCTTTCGTTTGCTTTCAGTGCGAGCGCGCCATTCGGGTAGTCGAGTTCGGTCCCCAGAGCGGAGAAGAAATCAAGTGTTTGATGAGCAATATGGAGCGTCGAACCGGTCAGGACGACCGAGTGCTCGGGAAGAATGAACACTCTGCCGAACGAGCGGACGATCCACCCCGACAGATCAAGATCATGCGTGTCCTGATTCCCGATCGAGACACTCCCATCCGAATTTGCAGTGAATGAAAGCCGTGCGGGCTCAGCCAGCACAATGATTTCGTCGATTACCGCTGTTTTATTCTGCGCGATCGAAAGGATCACCGCATATCGGCCGGGATAGTCGTAGTGATGGAGGACCGCCGGACCCTCTGCCGTTGATCCGTCGCCAAAATTCCACATAAATCGCACGCGGTCCACATCCTGCCGGTCGCGATCATACGCGCGCCCGTCGAATTCCGTATCGGCCCCCACGATCACCGCACGATCGTCGCCGGCATCGGCGAAGAGCGTCGGAACCGGTGGTGCAACATACGATGAGACCGGCGTATTGGTCGTACTCGAGGTAGTCGTGGTCGTGCTCGTTGTACTGACGGTAGAGGTGGCAGTCTCGACGGGTGATGCAGCGACAGTCGCGTTCGCACTATTCATCGTGGGTAGTGCCATGATCCACGTACTGTCTTTTCTCTGCAAGCTGTTTCCGTCACCATTGCCTCCTTGATCCTTTGTATAGCTGACGGTGGAGACGATCGTGCCGGTATCATCGCTCAGCGAGATCGTGCCGGAAAGATTCGCAAGGCTCAGCACCGTGTCGATCACGGTCCCACTGAGGCCCGCGTGTGCCGCAACAAAGTTCGTCGCATTATCGACGAGCAGCACGTAACCGCCGGGGGTTATTGATATTGAGCCCGTTCCCCCATTCTTCGGCGGCACATTGAACGTATGCGACGAACCGTCATTGATCTTCCATTTGGTTAGGTCGACCGGGGCGCTCCCCGTATTGGAGAGTTCTATATATTCCTGATCCGTATCCGTGCCGGGTGCGTCATATAAAAATTCATTGATGATCACATCGGCCGAAACGACAACGGGCGCGCAGAGCGTGTAAAGGAGAAAAAAGACGGCTGTGGTTTTGGACAACATGACCCCTCAAGCACACCCCACCATTATAGATTCCTCCTTCATTCATGAAGTGTCATCCTACACTAAATTGTGGATTACCCGTTACAAATATCCGAAGTCAGACTTCGGATATTTTCCTACTTTTCAAGCGAGAGAGTCTCAAATTCATCGCCGTCTTCCCATGCACGCCCCTCGATCATATCTTTTGCGATCCTTTTAAAAACGGCCGGGGTTTCAAACATCTCATGCAAGATATTCGTTTCGGATTCGATGATCGGAGACGGCTGAGCAGCGCCATACACGGCAAGGCTCGAGAATGGGTACGCAAGCGCCCATGACCATGCACTTTCAAAGTCTTTAGAAGCAGCAAGTAGTCCTCCCGGATATAACTCAAACGGGTTTTTCACCATTACATAAGGTGCGCACCAATTAAGATACCGGTCGTCGCCAATAGTCCGACTCTTGAACGATCCTTGAAACAAGCTACCTGTCTCTTCGTATTTTGTATTGAAATGTCTCGACATGCTCCCGCACAAGCGCTGCATAAATTTTGAAATACCTCCGTCTTTTGTCTCTTGCAGTAAAAGATGGAAATGATTCGGCATCAGGGTCCACCCAAGTACGCGCACCAGTGGGATACGCTCTTTCCAATACTTCGGCCACTCAAAATGATTCCCAGCAGATACTTCCCGATCCCAGTGATCCGGCTGATGTTCTGAATTCAAGTAAAAAAGCATGCGTACGAAGCGCTCCTGATCGTTCTTTGAACGAGTAATGGGCATTCCGCGGGCACCGCGTTTCGTTACGTGAACAATGGAATCAACGCCATACGGCTCCACCCTCATGCATCCACTTTATTAGATATCCTCTCCGAAGTCAGACTTCGGATGTTGATAACCTAGATATTATAAGTTTTTTCCGAAGTCAGACTTCGGATTTTAATTGTTTCTCAAGCATCAAAATGTCATATCCCTTTTTGACCTGATCCTCCGGCGATATTCCGAGCGAACCGAGGAATGCGAACATCTCGCGTTGGATATTTTCGGCCGCATGCTCCTCGGCGATCTGCTCCAGCTCGATGAATGAACCGAGCCCGTCGATATCGTCCAGACAAATTTCGTATGCACCGTAGTGACTCTTTTGGCGCGTTTTTCTGACATGTACCGAACGCTGAAATCCGGCCAGTTCCAAAAGACTGCAGACCTCGTCGGCTGAATTCACCACCACCTCGTACTCTGTTTTCACCAGGTTCTCCGCCGACTGGGTAGTGGCCTTCTTCGCCGTCAGGAGTACCGTACCGTCATTCTGGATACGAACACGCAGAAATACGCTATTGCACAGATATTCTTCGATAGTACCGACGGTGCGTACGAACACCGTATCGTCTTGCACGACGGGAGCGAAAAACGTGCACCCGAGCTCTTCGAGCGCACCTCTCAAGGAGATCAGATCGGCAACTTTCGCTTTGACTTCTATCTCCATACACTTAGAGGTCGTCGTCGCGGTGCGTACCGTTGATCACCTGCTGCAGGATCTTGTGCGATACCTCGCCGTCGCGCCAGTCATGACGCGGCTCGGGCGCAAGCTGAGGTTCCGGTTTGCGCTCCTCCTTTTTTGTTTCGGTCTTGCGTGCATCGACATGTATATCGGTGCGTATTTGAGTGTATGAATTATTCTGGATCCGCGGTTCTACTTTTTGCTTATCGTCCTTTCTCTCGAGAGATCGCTCTTCGGAGCGCGTATCAGGACGCTGCTGACGCGACTCACGATGAGTGCGCTTGTCGCGCAATACATCGAGCGGAGAGCGAGTCGGTGCCGGCGGTGGAACGACCGCGGATGCGGCGATCTGCGCCTTTGCTTTCTCAATCGCATCACGCAGTGAATTGCGGCTTGGATTATCGCGCGGTGTCAGCGGTGCTGCCGGTCGCGGCGATGATGGCCGCACCATCGCAGGGGCAGGACTGCTCGGCCGCGCGATTGGCGCTGGTGCTGGCGGCGCGGATTGCACGATCACGGTCGGTGCCGGCGTCGTAACATGAATGACGGGTGCCGGTTGTACGACTGCGGCGGGTACAGGAGCCGACTTCGGTGCCTCATTGTGTACATTCACCTGCGTATTGGTGACGTGCGTATGTGTGATGTTCTGAATCGGCTGCTGTGGGGCGGCCTGTACACGCTCCCGAAGAACGGCGAGCGGTTCGCGGCCCGGCGGCACCGGTGCGGGAGTTTCGCGCGGCCGCGTCCCGTAGGTCTCTTTCTTCGCCTTCGGCTCCTTCGGCGGCATAGCAAATTCAAACTGCTTTCCGTTGATATCCCCTTCTACTTCCGCGCGAAGACGTCCGTATTTTTGGCGCGACTGCGTGATCGCGTCGTCTCTATACGAGATCGAAGGTGCTTCGATCGGCGGAATAGTTTCTGCAGAGAACGGACGCGATCCTACACCATCGATCATGAGAGTGAGATAGATCTGGCCGATGCCGAGCCCGACGAGATCTTCCGGCGTGAACGTCGGCTCGAAGACCGTTTCGAGCACTTCTGCATCAAAGGGACCCACGCGGAACACAATGAGTGTGCCGACGTTGCCGAACACCGCGTCGCGCACCTCCTCTTCCATCTGTTCGATGTACTGGTTGGCAAGCGTGAGCGCGAGCTTGTATTTGCGCGACTCTGAAAGAATGTCGGCAAATGCCTCGTTCATCATCGACTGGAATTCGTCGACATAGAAATAGAAACGCGGCAGCTTCGCCATGCGCGCCGCCGGCTCGTCGGCGCGCGACATCGCCGCGAGATAGATCTTGATCGTGAGCATCGAGCCGAGCAGCGACGCATTCGTCTCCCCCATGCGACCCTTCGAAAGGTTGACGATGAATATTTTTTTCTCGTCCATGATCTTGCGTAAGTCGAACGACGACTTCCCCTGGCCCACGATATTGCGGATGAGCGGATTGGCAGTGAACTGGCCGATCTTGTTCTGGATCGCCGGCGTCGCCTCGCGGGTATAGGTGTCGGTGAAATTCGCGAATTCTTCCGTCCAGAACGATTTTACGATCGGGTCGGTGATCACCTCGATCACTTTATTGCGGAAGGTCTTGTTGGTGAGCATGCGATTCACATCGAGGAGCGTCGATTCGGGATATTCCAAAAGTGCCAGCAGCGTATTCTGCAAGATGTATTCCATACGCGCGCTCCAGGCATCCACCCAGATGCGTTTGAGCGCTCCCATGAGCCCCGAGACCACCAGGTGGCGCTTGTCGTAGCCGACGTCTTCCATTACGTTGAATCCCACGGGATAGTCGGTATCGAAGGGCGCAAAGTACACCACATCCTTGATGCGGTCCTCGGGTATAAAATCGAGGAGCTTCTCGGCGGTCGAGCCGTGCGGGTCGATGAATGCGATCCCTTCCCCATTCTGAATATCCTGGATCGCAAGATTTTCGAGCATCGTCGATTTGCCCATACCGGTCTTTCCGATCACATAGACGTGTTTGCCGCGGTCTACGCCGCGTATGCCGAACATCTCGCGCTTGCCGCGGGTATGAGTATAAGCGAAATACGTGATCCGCCGGTCGTCGTCGAAATGATCCGGATGCGGTCCTTTCGGTTGGTCATGAGTGTGATCGGCATGATCAGACATGTCCATTATTATAGCGCATCGCGCTCAGCGCGACGGTCCTGCAGGCAGTACGGCGTGCAGAGAATTATGCGCTCTCCCGCTGCGACATTTCTTCGCGCGGCATCACCTCGACGATATGAGAACTCTGATCTTCGTGTACAGCACTTCCGCCGTTGCGGCGCACCACAATACCGAGCGCGATCACGAATACACCGAGCACGAGGAAGAAAACCGAATCCCAACTGTTGGGAAAACCCAAATACGGCAGAATGGCTATGGCAGCGCCGGCGAACATGATCAACGTATCAGTGGTCATGCCGCGCAGTATAACTCTTAAAAAGAATCACGCACTTATGCTTATGCACGCGCGTTTTTGGCCGCTTGTGGCTGGATAATGACGACGAACTCCCCGCGCACGCCGCCCTTTTTCTCGAGGCGCTCCGCCAGTTCGAACGGTGCTCCGGTAAGGATCTCTTCGTGCATCTTGGTCAGCTCGCGGCCGATGGTGACACGACACTTCGGCGCCGCTTTCGCGAGCTCCCCGAGCAGTTTGATGATGCGGTGCGGAGATTCGTACAGCACGACAGGGATGTCGCTTTGCGCAATTTGTTTCATCAATGTCTGTCGTCCCTTTTTGTGCGGCGGAAATCCCAAAAATGTGAATGCGGTCGCATCGATGCCGGCGATCGATAGTGCGGCGGTAAGTGCCGAGGCACCCGGGATCGCATCGATGAGCGTATTAGGAAGTGTTTCGCGCACGATCGCGACCAGGCGTGATCCCGGATCCGAAATTCCGGGCGTGCCTGCATCGCTGACGAATGCCACATGCTCGCCCGCTTCGAGCCGTGCGATGATCTCCTGCGCTTTCTTCGCCTCGGTGGCTGCGTCGAGCCGTTGCACGCTCGTGCGCAGCCCGTAGTGTGCGAGCAGCTTTGAGATCACACGGGTGTCTTCCGCATAGATCACGTTGCACTCCTTCAGATTCCACAGTGCGCGGAATGTAAGATCGCCCATGTTGCCGATCGGAGTCGCTACGATCGAGAGCTTGCCATTGGGATGGTCTGAGGATTCGTCCATATACGGCCACTCTCGCACCATTCGCGCTTTGCCGCAAACCCTCCAGTATCCATAGGACCGTCCTATGGGAAACTACGTATAACAAAGAGAGGCGCTGCACATATCGTGCAAACGCCTCAGTCACGGATGGTTCGGAGCCTTAGTTTGTACTCCTTTACTAACTGTTCCAGATAGCGATGTTTGCTATACCGCTTCTGTGTCCATCGCAGACATTTGACATAGTCGCTAAGAGCGTGCCATACCATCAAACGTTCTTCATCTCCCAAACGAGTCAGCGACGCGACTTTACACTCCCATTTGCGGTAGTTACAGTCGGCGCGCAGCAACCGCAACACCACCTCCCGCTGCCTATTGAGACGCCCTTCCGCACGACACGACCATGCATCAAGAAGCAATGCGTGTGGCGAATGGGCAAATTTCGGAAGCTGAGAGTCACCGACATTAATGACTTCGGCAAACATTCCTCGACCATAAAGAACTCGCTGGTCATCCGCTAACTCAAAAATCACGGCGGCATCCTCTTGGAGCCGCCACTCCAGCAGCTCCATATAGACTGTCGCCATATGACAACCCTCCTTTGCTGAGCGCACTATAAACGGAAGTACTCTAGTCTGCTATCTGCTCGGCGACTTTATAGATATCCCCTGCCCCCATGGTGATGATAAGTGTCCCCTGCGGCTCCTTCAGAAGCGCATCGCGGATCTCGTCAAAGGACTGCATCGCAACACAGTTGCCGCCCGCTTCTCGGGTACGTTCGGCGAGTGTCTCGTTCGAGATCGAATGATCCTCTTCGGTGCGCGCTTCGTAGATCGGAGCTACGATCGAGTAGTCGGCAAGCGCGAGTGCACGCGCGAATTCATGCATGAAAGACTGCGTCCGTGAATGGAGGTGCGGATGGAATGCGACGACGATGCGACGTCCCGGGAATTTCTCTTTCGCCGCAATGATCGTCTTCTCCACCGCTGTCGGATGGTGCGCATAGTCGTCGTACACCAATGCACCGAGCGGTGTCTCGCCGCGATATTCGAATCGGCGCCATGAACCTTTGAAGTCGATGAGTGCGCGATCGATCGTCCCCTGTTCGATATCGGAGAACGCCGCGCGCGCTGCAGCCGCTGCCGCGCGGGCATTCATTTTGTTGAACTCCCCGATAAGCGCCGTGTCGGCCACCGCTACCTTCGTGAAATCGATTACGGTCGCTGAAACGTTCTGAAGAACCACCGCGATCACCGGATCTGATGGATTTGTGACGATATATCCGTGTGCCGGAACCTTTTCCGCCGCAATGCGGAATGTATTCTGGAGTGCTGTGAGGTCGGGAAAGTAATCAGTATGGTCGAGCTCAAGATTGGTGATCACCAATATCTGGGGTGTGAGTTTGAGCACATGATCGCGATATTCACAGGCCTCCACGACGAAGAGTTTGTCAGAGCCCGCGAGAAAGTTCGATTCGAAGTCGCGAACGATTGATCCGATTATGGCTGTGGGTTTTTTTTCGGCGAATTGCAGGATCTTGGCGAGCATACCGGTCGTCGTCGTCTTACCGTGAGTACCGGCCACTGCGATCGTTCTCATTTTTTTTGAAATTTCGCCGAGCGCTTCAAAATATGAGAGCTCCGGCAGATCGAGCTCTCTGGCTTGCGCGCGGACCGGGTGCCACGAGGGTATCGCATCGCTGTAGATCACCATCTGCGCATCTTCGGGAAGTTCTCCCTCGCCGATCTCGACAGTGATCCCCTTCTCTTCGAGCATGATCGTGACGGGTGAAGCTTCGCGATCAGCACCGGCAATCGCCTTGCCCTGACTCTTGAGCAATTGTGCGAGCCCGGACATACCAATCCCGCCGATCCCGAGCATATATATCTTGTCAGGCATACGCTAGAAATCTGTGAAGCTTTTGGTTGTTATTCTGACTATTGTCAAAGCAGCGAGGAATACTATGCAGATAACAGCGCAGGCGATAAGGTATTTTGTGCTCTCCTTTCTACCGCGCAATAACAAAACTGTCACGGCTACGATAAAAGAAACTGGGACCGCCAGCATCAATAGCGATAAGAGCATGTTTACCATCTGACCCATATGACTACTCTAGCACTTTGACCTCGTATTTTGTATTTGGGAAAAGTTTTGAGGCAAGGGCGCGGAAGGGTGCGGAATCTTTGCTCAGGATAAAAATTGTACGACTATCGCCCACTTCCTGCGGCCAGAATTGTTTTTCCGCGCGCTCGGCGACGGCAAATGCGGGGTCAAAAATGGTAACATCCTCACCGAGTACTTTTCTGAATGCCGAAATCACGATCGGATAGTGCGTGCACGCGAGAATAAGGATCGAACCGGGCTCAAGCGTCACATTTTCAAACGAATCGTGTATAACCCTCTCTATTTCTTCATTCGAGGTACCGCTTTCGATGGCTCCGGCCAGCGGCTCGATCGCAATACTTTGTACGTCGCGGCCGATCATGCGGAATGCGTTCTGATAGATACCCGATTGAATCGTCGCAGGAGTCGCGCAGAGGACCAGCGGTGCGGTAGAGCCTTTGAAATATCCTACGGTAGGACCGACCATCTCGATGAGCTGTTGCGGAGCGAGTGAAAGCGCATCAAAGAGCGATACCGCCAGCGATGCCGACACACTATTACAAGCACTGACGATATTATTCGCTCCGCGCCGTTGCAGCAGCTGCAACCCTTCGACCGTCAGCCTCGTCAGATCTTCGCGCGTGCGCATACCATACGGCGCATTGAGCGTGTCGCCGAAATATACGACATCCGACGAGGGCAATGCCTCGCGAATTGCACTGAGGACCGTGAGTCCACCCATCCCCGAATCAAAAATACCGATCATGATTATCGAACAAGTTTCAGGAACTCGTCATTGCGCTCGTATTCATTCTTGAACATGCCGAATGAGGCAAATGCGGGTGAAAAGAGCACGATATCCCCCGGCAGAGCGGCTCCAGAGGCCATGTTCACTGCCTGGTCCAGAGAATCTGAGATTTGTGCGGCCGGAACAAGTGAGTGAATTTTATCAGTTCCTGTTCCGGGAAGGAGAACTACCTTCTTGCAGGTCTTTTCAATCTCACTCACGAGTTCACTGAGCTCGAGCCCTTTGTCGGATCCGCCTGCAAGTAAAATAATATTTCGTTTTCCGGTATCGAGCGTCTCACCCGTAGGGCTACGACCGAGGGCTCGCAGGGCCGCGATCGTTGCTTCCGGCGTCGTTGCGTTGTTGTCGTTGTATATTTTCACCCCTGCGCGATCACTCACCAGCTGCAGGCGCCCTTCCACACCGATAAATGATTCGAATCCGTTCTTTATTTCTTCCGAATTCAACCCGAGTGCAAGCAGTGCAGCCGCAGCAAGCGCCGCATTCTCGCGGTTGTGCTCCCCGGGGATTCTCAGCGTCCAGTCGGCGGGGATCGTATCGGGATACTGCGCCTCAGCGCCGTCCTTTTTCAAACGATCTTCAAGGCCGCGTCCTGCGATAAGTGTGTCACCCACATGCTGATACTTATAGATATTGGCTTTGTCTGCAAAATACTCCTCCATGTCTTTGTAGTAGTTCTGATGATCGGGCATGAGGTTGCTGAATACCGCAATATGCGGACTCATATGAAGATCACCGAAGCCCTGCAACTGCCACGAATCGAGTTCGAGCACTGCGACGTCGCCCGATTCCATCTGTGGAAGCAGCGCGAGCGTCGAAACGCCACGAACGTTGCCGCCGAGGTGAGCGGGCCGACCATTGGCCCGCAATGCGTGATAGATCATGTGTGTAATCGTCGATTTTCCGCGCGTACCCGTCACACCGACGATCTTTACTCCCATCTTTGCGGCATATTGTGCAAAAAGTGCGGTCGACATCGCGACCGGTACTCCTGCCGCACGTGCGGCGGCGATCTCCGGCGAATCCTGTCGCACGCCTGCCGCTTTGATCACGAGGTCCGCGCTTGTGAAATCGCTCAGATCATGTCCGCCGAGGTGAAGAGCAACATTGGGATACTGCTTGAGCCGCTCCACCGACTCCCTGAGCTCCGTGGGAGTCTTTTTGTCGGTCACGGTCACCTGCGCACCGCAGCTAGCCAGGAATTCTGCATCGCCCACCGAGCGTCCGAGGAGGCCCAGTCCGAGAATAGTAATCTTTTTGTCTTTGAGCGCCGATTCGTATTCGTGCATACCCTATTCTAGCAAATTGAGAGGCAAAAATATCGCTCTACATCGCCCGCACACACGAGCACCCTTGCACACATCCGTGCTTTGTATCGCGGTGCACTATCCACACCTTTTTTTTCATACTTTTATCAGGCGCCGGTGGCATAATGAGAACCGCGATAGACATCTCCGTGTGCGCGGAACCTGAAGTGAACAACTTCGGGGCCTTTTCTGCCCTCGGATAATTCATCCGCGATACATATTTCTTACCATTTATTATCAAGGTCTTATTAGGTGCGGCAGCACACATGCAAACAGGTATATGACACTCACGATCACAAAGCACGACGGTCAAAAGGAAGAATTCAATGCGGATAAGATCAACCGCTCTATCGAGCGCGCGACCGCAGGGCTCACCGATCCGATCTCGATGGTGACCCAGATCGCCACCGAGACACGCCTCACCCTCTACGACGGCATCACGACCGACGAAATGGACGAAGCAACGATCAATGCGGCCGTCCAGAACATCAAAGAGGACATCGAGTACGACAAGGTCGCTGTGCGCCTGCTGCTGAAGACCGTCTACCGCCGTGTGATCGAAGAGTACAACCACGATCCGGCCGTTCTCGCGCAGAAACACGCCGCCAATTTCCCTGCGCACATCAAAAAGCAGGTCGCCGCGGGCCTCCTCGAGGAGCGCATGGAAAAACTCTTCCAGCTCGATACTCTCGGTGCCGCGCTTCGTATCGAGCGCGACGAACTCCTCAACTATGCGGGCCTCTCATCGCTGCTCAATAGATACTCCATGCGCGATGTGAACCAAAAGCGCATCGAGACGCCACAGTACTTCTTCATGCGCATCGCCATGGGTCTCTCCTACAACGAAAAGAACCCGACCGAGGCGGCCATCAAGTTCTACGACAAGATGTCGCAGCTGCTCTATATTGCGGGCGGATCGACAAATCTCGGCGCGGGCACCACACGTCCGTCGCTCTCCAACTGCTTCCTCCTCGAAATGCACGACGACATGGACCACATCGCGAAATCCGTCGCCGACGTGCTCAAGATCTCCAAGGCATCCGGCGGCATCGGCGTCTCGATCACGAAGCTGCGCGCCACCGGCTCTCCACTGAAATCTTCCAATACTGTGTCCTCAGGCCCGACACCATTCGCCAAGATCATGGATACCGCGATCCGAGCGGTGCAGCGCGGTGGCAAAAAGCTCGGCGCACTCTGCTTCTACATGGAGAACTGGCACTACGACTTCCCCGAATACATCGACTGGAAGCACAATGCCGGCGACGACTATCTCCGCATGCGCACCGCCAATACCGCCGTCTTTATCTCCGACGAGTTCATGAAACGAGTCGAATCAGGCGATGACTGGTACATGTTCGATCCGAAGGAGACTCCCGATCTCAACGAACTCTACGGTGCCGCATTCTCCAAGCGCTACGCCGAATACGTGGAAATGGCCAAGGCGGGCAAACTACGCATGTTCAAGAAAATGCCGGCGACCGAACAGTGGTCGCACATCCTCACCTCGCTGCAGTCGACCGGACATCCATGGCTCACCTGGAAGGATCCGATCAACCTCCGTGCGCTCAACAACAACACCGGAACGATCCACATGTCCAATCTCTGCACTGAGATCACGCTGCCGCAGGACCGCGACAATATCGCCGTGTGCAACCTTGCATCGCTCAATATCGCCGCTCACATCGAGGGCAAGCAGATCAATTGGGTCAAGCTCGAAGAGACCGTGCGCCTCGCGATCCGTCACCTCGACAACCTTATCGATATCAACATTCTTCCCATCGAAGAAGCCGCACGCTCAGACAAGGAGAACCGCGCCGTGGGCCTTGGCGTCATGGGATTCTCCGATGCGCTCGAACAACTTTCGATGTCGTATGAAAGTCCGCACGCATGGGATTTCGCGGATCGCATCTTCGAATTCATCAGCTACATGGCGATCGACGAGAGCGCCAATCTCGCGCGCGAACGCGGCAGCTACACACACTTCGCAGGGTCCGGCTGGTCGCAGGGCATGGTCCCGCTCGACACGATCGAGCGCATGGAGCGCGATCGTGGCAGCGTGATCGACCTTCCCAAGATAACCAAACAGAAGCGCCTCGATTGGGATCAGCTTCGTGCCAAGGTTAAGGGCGGCATGCGCAATGCGACGCTGATGGCAGTCGCACCGAACGCCAACATCGGACTCGTCGCCGGCACCACGCCGGGTATCGATCCCCGCTTCGCACAGGTCTTCGCCCGCAACAAGATCTCGGGCAA
>CAIRSC010000050.1 GCA_903881205.1 uncultured bacterium
ACCGGACATTCCCGCTCGCAAGGAATGTGCGGACATCCGTGTAACTCTCTTTCTCCATCAAAGCCTTCAGGTCAGCCATCTTGACGATCCGCCGCCCTACGTTGACCCCTAGTAAAAACGCTACGTATTCCATCCGCCTAGGATACCATTACGGCCTGAGCAGCGAGATAAGGTCCTTAGGATTCTCGAGACTTGGAAGAATTTCTATTTCTGAGCCTATCCCACGCTCATGGAGGATCCGCATCATCGAGAAATCGGCGAGCGCGAAGCCGACGGAGTCGAAGAGTATTATCCCATCTCTTTCGGTGCGCCCCGGCTTCATTCCCTGCACGATCTCCCACATCTCGTCGTGAGCGACATCGCCTTCGAGATACTGTATCTCACCCTCGTACTTGGTCTGCTCGAAGAATTCCACGACGATCCGTGCATTGCGCACGAGCTCGATATCCAGCTCGGTCTTGCCCGGGCAGTCGCCGCCGATCGCATTGATGAACAGCTGCTTGGTGTCTTTGACCGATGCGTAGTCGAAGAGCTTCACCCGTGCCTTTTCGCAGATACAGGTGGTGAGAATATCGACGCCCTGCACGACTTCGTCGCCGCTTTTACAGGCTACGAGCTCGACCCCGCTTCCCTGCATATTCCTCTCGAACTTCTCCATCGCCGCTTCGTCGCGGTCGTAGTACCGAATAGAAGTAATTGGGAACATCTGTCGCATCGCATACACTTGGAATTCTGACTGTGCTCCTGTGCCGATAAGCCCGAGCACCTTTGAATCAGGCTTCGCCAAGTGTTTCGCGGCGAGTACCGACATAGCGGCAGTGCGGATCGCCGTGAGCAGCGTCATGTCGCATACGAGCTGCGGGTACCCGGTGGCCACATCGGCAAGCATGCCGAGTGCTACGATCGAGAGCTTTCCGAGCGCAGGATTTCCCGGATGTGCGTTCACGTATTTGTATGAGTAGTGCGCGTTGTCGGCGCACGGCATGAGCTCGAAGACCCCGTGATCGTAATGAATCGCATGCCGCGCGCTCTTTTTGAACTCCTGCCAACGAGCAAGATCTTCTTCGAGGAACCGGACCGCATCAGTAAAGAGTGCGTCGAGTCCGAATGTACCAATGTCTTTTGCTGTGATGATTTTCATATTTTTTGAATTAAAAAGCCCCGCGAGATGCGGGGTTTGTCGAATAGAAGACGTGCAATATCAGCCCCGCGGCTCGTACATCGAATATGCCGGCGGGAATGGCAAGATGATTGCTTTTGAAAATGTATATGCACGCTGACTCATATATCGAGAATATCATGGCCCGGCACGTCTGCAAAAAGAAAAACCCGCCTTTCGGCGGGTTTTTCTTGGCTTAAAACAATAGTGAATTAAGCAACAACCTTGGTCACGACGCCTGCGCCGACAGTCTTACCTCCTTCGCGGATCGCGAAGCGGGTCTGCTCTTCGAGCGCGATTGGCGCTACGAGCTTGACCTTGAAGGTAACGGTGTCGCCTGGCATAACCATTTCCACGCCTTCAGCGAGGGTCACTTCGCCTGTCACGTCCGTTGTACGAACGTAGAACTGTGGCTTGTAGCCGGTGAAGAACGGGGTGTGACGGCCGCCTTCCTCCTTCGTCAGAATGTAAACTTCTGATTCGAATTCGGTGTGAGGCTTCACTGAGCCCGGTGCGCAAAGCACCTGACCACGGTGAACGTCGTCTTTCTTTGTACCGCGCAGGAGCACGCCGGCGTTGTCGCCTGCCTGACCTTCCTGGAGTGACTTGTTGAACATTTCGATACCGGTCACGGTCGTCTTCGCAGCATCAACGATACCGACGATTTCGATTTCCTGACCAACCTTGATCATGCCGCGCTCGATGCGGCCCGTTACCACGGTTCCGCGGCCTTCGATCGAGAACACGTCTTCGATAGGCATGAGGAACGGCTTGGTGACATCGCGTTCAGGTGTCGGGATGTACTCGTCGAGTGCTTTGACGAGTTCCATCACCTTGTCTGACCACTCATTTCCCGGCTCCGGATTCTCGAGCGCCTTGAGGCCTGAACCGCGGATGATCGGGGTGTTCTTGCCGTCGAAGCCCTGCTTCTCGAGCAATTCGCGGACTTCCTCTTCGACGAGGTCGACGAGGTCTTTGTCGTCCACTTGGTCTACCTTGTTCAAGAAGACAATCATCTTCGGAACGCCCACCTGCTTTGCGAGCAACACGTGCTCACGAGTCTGTGGCATGACGCCGTCGGATGCTGCGATCACGAGGATCGCGCCGTCCATCTGGGCGGCACCGGTGATCATGTTCTTGATGTAGTCGGCGTGGCCTGGAGCGTCGACGTGTGCGTAGTGACGGCTCGGTGTCTCGTACTCAGAGTGCGAGAGCGAGATCGTGATTCCGCGTGCCTTCTCTTCAGGTGCCTTGTCGATCTGGTCGACTCCCTTCACCTGTGCAGAGTATCCGTTGCCGGCCTTCGAGAGGACGGTGAGGATCGCTGCAGTGAGGGTCGTCTTTCCGTGGTCGACGTGACCGATGGTGCCGACGTTGACGTGCGGCTTTGTGCGATTGAAATCTTCAGCCATATGATTTTGCCGAAATCATGCCGCGCAATCGTCCTTTTAGCGCGGCTTTCTTTCGAAATTATTAAGACTACTAATATAATGTGTACGCCAACGCGAGTGAGGCCAGGCCTCGGTGTCCGGCTGTGATTTTCTGCTGAGTGAGTCCGCTGTTCACGGGTTGCTAGGCCGTACGGAGTTCATCGGGGCAAAAGAATACGCACCGGACGTGCGTTTGCATATACTAACAAACGAGGCCGCAGCGTCAACTTTTCCCTCGAGGAGCGCCACATGTTGTCCCAAAACACTCCCCGTTCGGGGAGTGTTTTTCGTTAAGCGCATGTGCTGATACGACTAGTTCTCTTGGAAGACCGGAATGAGATTGACGGTCGTGGTCGTGATGATCGGCCTATTAAGTGCCGTCATACAGGTGAGCGTATAGACCGTTTGCCCGTTTATCGGCGACGAGACCTCGCTACCACTGAGTGCGGGTGGGAATCCGGTGACCTGCTGAGCCACCTGATTACCGTCAGCGTCGGTCACGGTCTGAGTAGTCGTTACCGACTTCGGCCACGTGTCACCATTGGTACTCGTCACGACGCACGATTTGGTGTGACTTGATGTCCATGTGATGGCTGTCGTAGCCCCACGGTGAAGGAGCTGCGGGAATGCGCGAATACTGCTTGTAGCGAGACGTGCGTCGATCATATCGAGATAGAGCTGATATGTACCACTAACACTCTCGGTCTTCGTGCTGTCGACGGCACCTATTGTTTCGGTATTCTGATCAAGTGTAATTGTCCCGTCATTGGCCCCGGTGTTTGATGTAGGGATCTTGCACGACGCGCCGGAGCCGTTTCCGGCAACGACACGAGTGCGCGACTCTTCTATCTGGCAGGCGGAATATTGTGACGTGACGCTGCCGCTACCATTAGTGAACGCACTGTCACTCAATGCACAGTGAGTGTGAAGGTTTGCTCTGACGGTGAAATCACCAATGATCGTATTACGGAGCCCGGTATAGATCCGCGATTCCTGGTATGTCATCTGACACGTGTTCTGATCGGCACTCTGCGTCACGGTGGCCCATGGGCCCCATGAGCCGTCGGTGCAAGAGCCTGAATCCTGGAAGGTGCGTGTGCAAATAATATCGGAATTGCCGTGCGCCACGGTGAAACCGGCGCCGAATGCGAGCACGATGACGAGCGCCGCTACTGCGGCCATAAGCCAAGTGAAAAGCTGTCGGGTACTCATGCGCGAGACGTTAGAATCGGTTGGCATAATGGGTGATTATTATTTAATCGTATAAAAGGGCGTTTGTATGGTGCCTGTCATATCAAGTACTCTGATACCCACATTGTCCCAGACTCCGCTTTTGCGGTCAAAGACCCAGAAGGGTGGAAATGTGTACAGCTTATGATCGACGAGGAACGTCCGAGTGATCGGAAAACCGCGACTCGCTGTAGAAATATCAAGCATCGTCTGCATTTGTGCGTCGGTGAGCTTTCCGGCTGGGTTATTATCCTCGTTTGCGCGCAATACGCTCATCGCCGCTATTTTGTATGTGAGAAGCATCGGCTTCGAGCTTGCGACATCGAGCTCAGTACTGTCTTGCGTAAAGAATTGTATAAATGGCATGCCGTACGACTGCATGAGATTGCCTGCATATCCCATCACTTGATCGAATGTATCGAGCGTCACGAGACTTTGCGGTACCGTATCGCGCGTGAATTCATATATATAGACATCGACCAGTCCGCGGTATGGCTTTCCGCTCTTGTCGATGATCGCATTCGCCGGGATCTCATACGTACTCGATGTTGCATGGAGAGTGAAGCTACCGTCGGCATTGGCGCTATCCGCCGGATCGGTGACCGTATGTTTTATTGTGTCGATCGTAACGACTGTTATCGGAGTACCGAGCGCAATGGCATCGGCAGTATATGTCTTCTTCCCTGCCCCAAGCACGATGAGACTCGCGATGCCCTCAGAGTAATTCCGTTTTACAGCGGAGAGCCGCACTTTTTCCATGGGAAGCGCAGAGATCATGACACTATACGCCCCCTTCTCATCGGTAGTCGCACCTTTGTTCTCGGGATGACTGAGTACCGATACCTGCGCGCCCTGCACCGGCCGGCCGCTGATATCTTTCACGACACCCACGATCTGTACCGGGATACTTCCGGTGCATCGACTCTTATACTTCGTACAGCTCACTTCGTTGACCGCGTCGCGCTTCGTGTAATTACCTTCGAGCTCATACATATATGAAAGCTGCCAGAGCTGCTCCGCTGTCGCAGTACCGTTTGTGTATGCATTTTCGAGCCCGTTCTGTGTGGTCTCATACTTCCCCGCCGCCTGACCTGCATACAATTGATTGTGGAACTGCAATTCCGGCGGGAGCTGAGCGCTCGACACCTCATGCATCGCGGTGGCACCGACGATCTGTGCACTCTTCATCTGCGCAGTGATTCCTGCCAGACTATTTGCATCCATACTCGGATACTCTTGTGCGATCTGGTCCGGATTGAAGTAGGCGACGCTTTGATTGCCGTACGCATCGGTTGTGACGTACCAGAACCCCGCCGACACCTCATGCGGATTGACGCCGGCGGCGAGCAGCGCGTCATTGATCTGCCGACGATTCAGAGCGATCTGTTGCTCGTGCGCTTGATCAGCTTGTACCGCGGCGCGGGCATTAACAAAATTTATATACAATTCAAATCCGAGAAATCCGAGAGCAATGAACGCAAGTACAAGTAACGTTATGACGAGGCGTCGCATTGCAAAAAGTGTAGCACGCAAATATTCAAGCGCTGGCTGTCTTATTCGCACATGTGTTTAGCGTCTTTCCGAAATACTCACGCTTCGGCGTCGCTGCACGAACCAAGCGCCCGCGATCAACAAAATGATCAATCCCACGACAACCGGTCGGTCGGCATACTTGGCGGCACCTGTTGCTGATGCGCGCAAGCACGAGGTCCATCCGAAAGCACTGGTTCCACTGTCGAGCAGAACATCAAAGAGAGTGGTTTCCTGGCCATCCGATAGTTGCCCTTCAAGATAATATGCGCCCGCAGTGCGATCCGCGAGTGAGTAGATCATGCGAGCGTCAGTTCCCGGATGGAGCTCAACGGCATCGGTCGTATCATCCAGTGGCGCGTCACCAATATGTGCGTCGGCGGCATACAGCTGCCACCTGATCGTGCCGATATACGGAGCAATGGAACCATTATGAACGGTCGCAGTGATAGAGGCGCCGCCCTGTGATATGTACGCGACCGTGAGCGGTTGGTACGGTTGGCCGTTGATCGCAAGGAGGCGGACCGATGCCGATGGCTGCATGCCGCCTTGTATCACAATGCTGGTGGTCGCGGTCGGATAGCCGACAGCGGCGAATATTTGAGCCGCTGATGCGGCCTGCGGCGCAAGTGTCATCGCGACGGTGTACGAGCCATTACTGAGATCCACAGGCACTTTCCACACAAAGTCCGTCTGCGCAGTGTAGTTGCCGAAGAGTGTAATATGCTGCGGAACGACGAACCGATCGACAATGGTACGCTCTCCCGAATCGGAGCGGACCACATCAACGACCATCATCGCATCCGGGATCACGACGGATCCCGTATTTTTAATTTCGGCATGAAATCCGACTGACGTGCTCGGGACGGTTGACGTGAGACCGCTCTCGAGCGTCATGGTAACGGGAAGTTCGATAGCACACGAAGTATTTTGCGCCGCAACCGAGAACGGAGATGCCGCCAGCAGTAGTGTAAGCAGGAGCGTTACTTTTTTAGATGATATGTACATAGCTGATTATCGTTCCTGAAAGGTGGGCGTCACATTCACCGTCTGCGTCTCGGGTGTGAATGATTGTCCCACATATGGTGTGCATGCGAGCGTGAATGTGGTCTGCTGAGTGATCGGTAGGGTCGCATGAGAACCGGAGATCGCATTCCACGTTTGACCATTGCTGCCGGTGACGGAGCATCCTGAAACATTCGATACGTTCCACAGCACGGCAGCAGTACCACTTTTTGGGACGATCTGCGGACGTACCTGAAGATGCCCGGTGGTGCCGGAGCCGGCATTGAATGACGGTGGTGGTGGCGTGATACATGCACCCGCACCACATTGATATGAACAACTCTGTACGGTAGCGCCAGTGCAGCTGTTCACCACGGTGTTGCCGGAGCACATATTGGTGGGCGTGCAGGTGAATGTGACCGTCTTTACATCGGAGCCGGTCCCGCCCGGTCCGGTGCACGAGATGGAATAGGTCGTAGTGACGAGTGGAGACACCGAACGAGTGCCCGATACTGCTCCGCCTGTCGAGAAGTTCGTGCCTGTACACGATGTGGCATTCGACGATGACCATGTCAGTGTTGATGATTGATTGGCCGTGACGGATGAAGGTGATGCGGTGAGTAGCACCATAGGTGCGGGATTCACCACCGTCTTCGAGAATGTCGCCCATGACGAGGAGTTGGCATCGTGAGCACCGTCGATCGTATCGATTGTCTGCACGCGGAAGGTCATCGTACCCGCCGAGGAGGTTGCGTGCGTGGTGTCGCCCTCCGAACCGCTTGCTGTATAACCGGTGGCGGGAATGTATTCGTCGATACTACCGTTGTTGTCCCAATCAACTGCATATCGGATGAGGTGTGGGTTGTTTGGGGTTGTCGCGGTGAACCCATATGTATACGAAGTACCAGCGGCGGCAGTGCCAGGCCAGGAAACAGGATTGGTCCAGGTGGGGGTGGTGGGGGGACTGCTTTGGGAGCAGGTGATCTTTACCTGACCATTAGCGCCTGCCGCGCCTGCCGTCGCACAGGATCCTCGTGCGCCTGTCCCGCCGCTTCCGCCGCCACCGGGTCCGCTTCCGGAAACCCCCGGATTACATGCAACTGCCGAAGCTCCTCCTACGCCTCCACTTCCACCTCCACTTCCGCCGGCACCACTCGGCGAGCCCACTCCCGTCATACTCGTATCATATCCGTTTCCGCCCGAGCTACCGTTTCCGCCCGAGCCACCACTTGAAACGGTCGTACCGGTACCGGATCCACCTGCGCCGCCGGCAGGGATCACATTAAAGAAGCCTTCTCCTCCCAAAACCATCTCGTCACCGGTTCCGCCGCCCCCTCCCTGACCTGAGACAAATGAACCGAAAGAGCTGCTTTCGCCCGTTCTGCCGGTAAGATTTGTCCCCCATAGACCCGCGATATAGCCACTCGGACCTGAGCTATTCGGATAGTAGGTATACACGGGGTTTGCCGGACCGCCCGATCCGCCTGATCCTACGCGTACAGTGATCGGACCGCTTACTTGTCCCGTTGAATATTGTGTCCGTGCATATCCGCCACCGCCACCGCCTGCTCCGGCATGTGCGCTGGATCCGGTAGCGCCTCCGCCTGCGCCACCACCGCCTGCGCCCCACACTTCAACAGCCATCGAACTGTACGCCGGCACCGTGCGCGCGTATGTTCCCGGAGTCGAATATACTTCAGGGACTCCATTACATTGAAGCAGTGGGTCAGTCCAAGAAATGACGACAGATCCTGGCGAGCCTGGCGAGCCGTAATTACTTTGAGGATAGAAGTCAGGAGCGCCGCCGGCGCCGCCAGTACCTACTGTTACGCTTATTGTGCCGGAAATAGCTCCTGCTGAATATGTTTTGATTGATAGCCCACCTGCGCCACCATTATATCCATGACCACAATTACCGGGTGACAGCGGGGAGCTCCCTCCGGTACCACCGGGACTTCCTCCTCCTTGAATATTTGAATCCCCGCCCACCGCGCCTCCCGGAGCACCGTCGGCGCCGCGTATGGCACTGCATGATCCGTAGAGCGGTCCTGAATTAATTCCGATTCCTCCCTGTCCACCATAACCGATCGCCTGACCAAATTGACTCAGTGATCCGGCGGCACCATTTTGGCCGGGATTGTCACTAATTCTTCCGCCTTGTCCGCCGCCGCCTGCGCCATTTACCGTGACAGTGAGCGTTCCGTACGATGGGACCGTGAACGTACCCGAGGATGTAAAAGTTTGTGAACCCGCAAACGCAAGCTGCGGAAGAAAAATGAGAATGCCGAGAAGGGTCGGCACATATGTACGCATTCGATAATTATACATCCGCAAATACGTTCAGATCGTTCCTGCCGCTACTGTTCCTGAAACGTCGGCACCAGATTCACC
>CAIRSC010000051.1 GCA_903881205.1 uncultured bacterium
GCGTCGGCGAATTCCTTGTACTTGGCATCATCAGCGAGCATTTCAAGCTTCGCGGCGATATCGTCGATTGAGCCGGGGTCGATCGTTTCCGGCAACTGGTCGCGGATGCTCAGGTAGTTCTCTTTCGTCACGAGCGCAGGAAGGTGCAGCGCGAGAGACTCATACACCTGATTGGGAGAAATGTCCGTCCAGCTCGGCAAAATAAAGGCGCGACTATCCTTGACCCGATCGAATGCCTCGCCGCGCGGGAGTGCCGGCTCGATCGTAACGCGATCGGCCACTCCAAGCTCGCTGATGAGCGCTTTGATCGTATTCTTACCCGGACCATCCCCTATCAGCGCAAGCGTATAGCCGGGAACGTTGGCCTGAGCGAACGCCCGCACCAGAGACGTAATATTTTTCATGACGATGAATCTCCCCCAGAACACGAATTCTTTCTTGGTGCCGGTACGTGCGCCCACGTGCACCACTTCCGGTATCGGATTGCGGATCGTCGAAGTTGAATGCAATCCATAATGAATCTCGTACATCTGACGCTGGATGTCGCTATTGAACACCACATGCGATGCTCCGCGCAGCACGAAGCGGATAATGCGATAGAGGATCGGGTAGTGCTTGTAGAAGCCGGCATAATAAAATTCGCCCAGCGCGATCGGGGTCTTCCCTCCCTCGAGATACCGCTGCTCCCACAAGTACTCGCCTCCGACGCGCACGATATACGACGTACCGGTCATACGTGCGGCGAGCGCCGCGGGAAGTCCCGCCGCGAACCAGTCGAGCATGTATACACAGTCGCTTTCTTTAATATATTTGAAAGAAGCAAAAAAGAAACGGATTCTGTTGAGTATCTTTCCTCCGCGCGATACGCGCACGATCCGGTAGGCACGTGCGGCATCGCGCGCGTCCGGAGCAGAAGAAAAAGTCACGACGGTCACGCTATTGCCGAGCTGCTGAAGCTCATGCGCGAGGCGCGAGGCATATGCGGCCGGGCCGCCTATCTCCGGCTCGAAGATGCCCGATACGATACAGATCTTCATACGAGTGTCTCGAAGAGTCGGCGCATGCTCTTCACGATGATATTCCAGTCATAGGTCTCGGTAGCGAGCTGCTTGGCGTTGGTGATGATCTTCGCAGTGAGTGCAGGGTCACCCAGGTAACGAGTGACGGCCCTGGCAATGCTTTCCGGGTCGCGTACTTCGCAGAAAAGTCCCGTCGGTTCTTTATCGGGATTCCGGTCGGGGTCCGACAGGAAATCCGGTATGCCGCCGACCGCAGTCGCCACCACCGGGATCCCCGCCGCGAACGCCTCGACGAATACATTGCCGAATCCCTCGATGATCGACGGGCGTACGAAAATGTCGGATATTTTGTAATAGAGCGGGAGCTGCGAATGGTCGATGTGGCCCGCGAAGATCACGCGATCCGTAACACCGATCTCTTCTGCAATACTTTCCAGCTGGGCGCGATCATCCCCCGTACCGGCGATGAGTAGCTTCACGTGAGGCGGCAAATGTGCGAGTGCACGAATGGTATCTTCGACGCCGCGCGAAAGCACCAGACGGGACGCCGTAAAAAGGAAGACGTCGCCGAGCTTCTTTTGGTATTTGTCTTTCAGATGCTCAAGATCCTGGGTTTGAATGAACGCGGAGAATTTTGCCACATCGACGGCATTCGGGATCACGTCAATCTCGCGCGCATATCCGATCGATCGCACCTCGCGCTCGATGAATCGCGAGATCACTTTGATGCGGTCGGCCTTCAAATAAATGCGTTTGTAGAGCCACCAGAGCGGGAGCAATATCCTGCGGCGCTGTTTCATGTCGGAAAACGCGCGACCGTCCTGGAGCTCGAGCAGATACGGCACATTCGGATAGAGATACTTGAAGAAGAGCGCGGCGAAGCCCGCCTGATTGGCCATCATCGCCCAGGTCGCGTCATACGGCCGTGTGCGGTGCAATCGTCGCGCCTTCCAGAATGCGATAGCCGGAAACAGTATCTTTGCCCGGCGCAGAGGCCACGGCATCGATCGGTCGGATACTTTTGCATTCGGTACGGTGGGACCGATGCGGTAGACCGTGATATTTCCTATTTTCTCCACTTCAGGCAACGCACTGTCGAATCGCAGCGTCACCATGTCGAACGTGTATTCCATCGGACTCACGCGATCGGTGATCTCTTTAATAGCCACCTCCGCTCCACCGACGAAGGGGTGGTATGTGAGCGAGAATATAAGAATGCGGCGCATGCGCGTATCGTAGCCTCCGACCGCACAAAAGGAAAGCGGCACGAACCCAGGGTTCGCGCCGCTCGTAACGGTCGTTGATCTATCAGTCCACACCCAGCTCTTTGATGACCACCTGGTAGATCGTTCTATCGCCATAGCAAGTCATGGCAGGCCACACTGAAACCGTTGTGCGGCCCCAGTACTGATCCGGCCGCGCACCGGTGCCGTATCCGAATGCGATAGCGATATCGCGCATGGTACGCGGACAATGATTTGCAGAGGTCACCGAATACACCTGCACCAGTTCTCCGCGATTGAAATTGTGACGTATATATCCGCGCAGCCACTGCAGCGAGGTCAGGGTGTTGATGCTCTCGATGTCGCTCACGCGTGTACGCTCAAGATACTGCCGGTAGCAACGCTTCGTGAACCATCGCGGCCCGAAGTCATCCGGAAAGTCCTTGATCAGTCGTTCATACGAGTGAAGTGCTCTGTCGAACATGACGTCGGCTTCCCACTGAGAATTACCGAGACGCGAAGCCCCGGTCGACCATACGATCTTCGTGGCGTTGATATCGCGCGCGAGCCTGAGCGCCGTTGGAATGCGCCCGAGGAGTCCCTTTTCCGGGTCGCCCCAACAGACATGCTCCCAGTCGCGGAAACGAACCTCTTTTGCGTCCCCCTCATGGTCTACAACGCCGCTCTGATGAGGATTCTCAGCGAGCGAATAGCCGTTGACGTGTACGATCTTGATCACGCTGCCCTCCC
>CAIRSC010000052.1 GCA_903881205.1 uncultured bacterium
AAGTTCCTCAAGGCCCGACAGGATGGCGAGCCGATCACTATTTTTGGCGATGGGACCGTGACACGCGATTTCACGCATGTGAGCGATGTGGTGAATGCCAATGTGCTCGCAGCAGAAAGCCCGAACGTAGGGAAGGGAGAAGTGATCAATATTGGTGCCGGACGCAATGTATCCATCAAATACCTTGCAGACCTCTTCGGTGGAGATATTGTGTATGCAGCGCCGCGCATCGAGGCGCATGATTCGCAAGCCGATAATCGCAAAGCAAAAGAACTTCTCGGGTGGGAGCCGAAGGTGGCGCTTGAGGAAGGGATTGCCACTCTCAAAAAAGAAGCAGGGCTCTAAATATACATACTCTATGAATATTGACGGACGCGCGATCGCGGAAAGTATTTATATAGAATTGTCCGCACGCCGCCAAACGATTGCCGGCACAGTCAGCCTCGGCATCGTCGTGGCATCGCATGATCCGGTGATCGAATCATTCGTGCGAATCAAGTCGCGTGCCGCAGCGCGCCTCAATGTAGAGCTTCGCCGACTCGACCTGCTCAATCAGCCCACGACCGCCGATGCACTTGCGGCGATCGAGCAGTTGGGCCCCAAGGTGGACGGTATCATCGTGCAGCTGCCACTTCCTAATGCGCTCGATACAGACGCGGTGTTGGCCGCGATTCCGCCATTTCTGGATGTGGACGGTATCAATCCCTCAGTCGCAGATGCAGATCGCGTTGTTCTAGCACCGGTGGCAGATGCCATCGAAGAAATATTGAAACGGGGGGATTTTGATGCGACCGGCAAAACATGCGTCATTGTCGGAGCCGGTAGACTCGTCGGTGTACCCGCGGCGCACCTGATGCGCAGTCTTGGCGCGCACGTTTCTGTCGTTACGCTCGAATCCGGATCACTCTCGGAGCTCAAAGATGCCGACATTGTCATTCTCGGCGCCGGCAACCCCGGCTTTGTGAAGCCCGAGATGCTCAAGGACGGAGTGGTGCTTATCGATGCCGGTACCTCAGAGCAGGGCGGCAAGGTGATAGGGGATGCCGATGCGGCATGCGCCGAGCGTGCGGCTCTCTTCACTCCGGTCCCCGGGGGCATCGGCCCGATCGCGGTTGCTATGATATTCAAGAACCTCTTCGATCTTATTGATAAGAACAAATAGTGCGACCCCGGACACAACATGTGCCGGGGCCGGTATTCATTAGAGCTTGATTTGACGTTCCTTCGCTTTGATATCCGCGTCATGAGCGAGCAGCCAGAGCACATCAGAATCAATTGCGGCCGGATGGACGAACGTCACGATGCTGTACCGGTCTTCACCGGGCTTGCGATCGTATCGTACACCATGCGGGCAGCCGTTGCCGATCTGTTGCGTCGCCGCGATATATTTGCGGCCGAAGAATGCACAGACGGCATCGTTTGAGCATTCCTTGATCCGCACCTTGGACCCGTCGGGAAGAAAGATGTAGAGGCCTTGGTGCGACGCCTTCCAATGGATCGTGATGAGACTGCGATCAATATGCGGATACGCATCGGACGAGCCTCCTTCGGTCGGCAGATAGCGCAGTACGCGAGTGACCGACGTGCCGAGATGGATGCGTTCGTAGAGTGAGCCGCTGTACGGTTTGTTGCGACCGTACGACGTATCGATGCATTCGGCGATACCGAGCGCATACTCGCGGGCCTTGGTGTCGAGGTCGGACACTGCGGTGAGAAACTCACCATATCGTGCTTGAGCCTCCGCGCCGTACGCGGCACCGCGAATGTACTGAAAGACGAACTTGTTCTCGCCGTCGTTTTGATCGTGTTTAAGCCCGGCCTCTTGTTCGTACTTCGGCCCGTAGGTATCCGCAATATGCGTGTGCCACGGGAACAAAGAGCGAAGATCCGGATCTTCAGTCAGCGTCCTCATGCCGGACATAACGGCGGCGGAGCGCGACCTCACAAGTGCGGGATTTGCCGAGAGTTCGATCGAGTTGTTCCGCTTGAGAAAGATGTGGGCCCCGCGACTGAACAGGCCGTCGGCGGATGTGTGATCGAACTCCGGAGACGTCATTGCCATGCTCATGGCGGTACTCCTTTTACGCTTGCTGTGAATGGACCTACGCGCACACTAACACCCCTATTTTTCGGAGTTTTCCACAGGTGTGGAGAACTTTTCGGCCAGAAAAGGGCTGCCCCTTGGCCAAACCGTTGTAATAGGTATACCCAGTCAGATATCCGCACCCCTAATTCATGGCTCAAACAAAGGAAAAAATTGGTTTATGAAAGATTTGGAGAATTTATCTGACGGGGTATACTGCTGGCCATGGCATCAAAACGCGTTTCAGCGCTCATAATCCTTATTATCGGTATCGCGATCGGTTGGTTCGTCTATCATGGGCAAGTCGCAGGCACCAAGCAATTCCGTCTCGGTCTCGACCTCTCGGGCGGCACCCAACTGACCTACCGTGCCGATCTCTCCAACCTCGCCGGCGGTGATGCGGCCGATTCACTCGCGGCACTCCAATCGACGATCGAACGCCGCGTGAATCTCTTCGGCGTTGCCGAACCGATCGTGCAAACCGAACACTCCAGCGCTGTCGCCAGAACGTCTGAAGAGAGACTCATCGTAGAACTTCCGGGAGTCACCGACACGCAAAAGGCGATCGACCTCATCGGCCAAACGCCGGTCCTTGAATTTCGCATGCTCAAAGCGGGAGTGACACTTCCTGCTGATATCTCCACATCGACCATCGCCGCGAGTTTCGAACCCGCTGCGATCACCGGCAAAGATCTTGCTTCCGCGGAGCTTCAGTTTCAAAGCGGCACCGGACTCGCAACACAACCGGTCGTCGTCCTTCATTTCAATACTGCCGGCTCTAAGATGTTCGCTCAGCTGACGAAAGATAACGTCGGACGCACGTTCGGTATCTTCCTCGACGGCATCCCGCTCTCGATCCCGGTCATCCGCGAATCGATCCCCGACGGTACTGCGGTCATCTCAGGTGGCTTCACCGCCGAAGAGGCCAAGACGGTCGCACGCAATCTCAACTACGGAGCGCTTCCGGTCCCGATCACACTCATCTCCACCCAGACCGTCTCCGGAACGCTTGGCACGAAGGCGGTGCACGATGGGCTCATGGCAGGGGCTATCGGTGTGCTCGCCGTCATGGCCTTTATGATCATCTGGTACCGCCTGCCGGGTCTCGTCGCATCGATCGCACTCATGCTCTACATCGTCGTCATCTTGCTGCTCTTCCAGTGGATACCGGTCACACTCTCGGGAGCGGGTATCGCGGCATTCATTCTCTCGGTGGGTATGGCGGTCGACGCCAATGTGCTGATATTCGAGCGCATGAAGGAGGAGCTGCGCTCAGGCAAAACGAGCACTGATGCGATCCACGACGGATTCGGTCGCGCATGGCCGTCGATCCGCGATTCCAACATCTCGTCGATGATCACTGCCGTCATTCTTTTCTGGCTCGGATCGTCACTCGTGAAGGGCTTCGCGCTCGTCTTCGGGCTGGGTGTCTTGGTCTCAATGCTTACCGCAATCACGGTATCGCGCACCTTCCTCATCGCTCTTGGTGTCAACGCAAAGTCGGGCGTTGCGCGCTTCCTCTTTAGCTCAGGCATCAACAAATAATTTTATGTTCATCGTTAAACATCGCGGGCTCTTCTTCACTCTCACGGCGGCATTCGTCGTAGCGGCCCTCATATCGGTCTTCTCGTACGGACTGCATCTTGGTACCGACTTCGAAGGCGGAGCCCTCGTACAGGTGACGTATCCTGCTGCGCGCCCGGATGCGGCGGTGCTCCAAGCATCGCTCGACCAAGGCGGCTACAAGGGATACTCGCTTCGCGAAGCCAATACGCAAGACTACATTCTCCGTGCCCCTGCGCTCACGGCTGTTCAGCGCGAGTCCCTCGTACAGACATTCTCCGTCGCAGGGGACACTGCGACGATCTCGCAGCTCACTGAAGTGGGCCCTACGATCGGTACTGAGCTGAAGAATAAGTCGCTTATCGCGCTCTCGCTCGTGCTGTTGTGCATCCTGCTGTTCATCGCATACGCGTTCCGTCGTGTGTCGCGCCCAATCTCGAGCTGGGTCTACGGACTCATCGCACTCGTGACACTCGTGCACGACGTGATCATTCCGGTGGGCTTTTTCGCATTCCTCGGACACGTGCAGGGAGTGCAGGTAGACACGCTTTTCGTCACTGCGATCCTCACCGTGCTCGGCTTCTCGATCCACGATACGATTGTGGTCTTCGACCGAACCCGTGAGAACCTCGCGATCAATCACACCAAGAACATCAAGGAACCGTTTGAAGAGACCGCCGGCCGATCACTCAATCAAACCTTCGTGCGTTCGATCAATACATCGCTCACCGTGCTCATCACGCTCTTGATCCTCTACTTCGTCGGTCCTGCATCGACCAAGGACTTCTCGCTGACACTTCTCGTGGGGATCATCGCGGGAACCTACTCTTCGATCTTCCTTGCCACACCGTTGCTCGTTTCGGTCGCCAAGTGGCAGGAAAAGCGCTCCTAATACGGCTCAACTGAGCCATCGTACCAAGGGTTACTCTCGGTACGGCGGGAAGTACTTGACAAGTAATCATGGGTCTGATATTATCTTCCTTAAGAGCAGTTTCAGAACTCCCCGTGCCCGCGCAATCGAATTAGATACAAAGGGCAGCAGCGTAGTTATAAGGGTATATCCCTCTCCTGAAGCGAAAGATATCTCAAAGCCCCGTGGTCTCAGACCCGGGGCTTTGCTCGTATATGCATATCGGGCTATATTCCAAGTCGGACAAAGGAGTTCCCCGATGAAAAAACTCACGTTCGCCGTCAATGACGGCGTGCTTCTCACGGCAATCGAGAAGGGTATCGTGCCATATTTGCCACACGGCGATATTGCGTTCTACCAAGGTCTTCCCGGTAGTTGGCCGCGCTCGCTGCTGCTAGTGGTCGGAGTCTCGGGTATCCCCGACGGATCTGACATCGATACCATCATGTGTGCTCGTGATCGCAATCAGTCGTGTGGCGTGATCGCACTTTCTCCGAGCCCCGTGAAATGGGGAATGCTGGCGAGGTACCATCAGGCGACGAAATTCACGTGTTTCGTGGCGGCCGGAGTGGAAACCTCGTATGCGCGCCGCATGATCCCCGGCATCGATATTCTGAGCGACATCGGCGACCTCGTGGTCCCCGGTAAACAGATCGCGGAGTATCTCTGGAAGGCGGTCGAACAGAGCGAAAGGCTCGGTCCGATTCCTCGTCCGTATGCATCCTGCGGCTAGAACCTGCACATTGCACCAAAAGAAAACGCCGGCTATGAAAGCCGGCGTTCGTTTTTTTGGCACATCTCTTCGGTCAGAGAGACGCGATGTAGAGATTCGCATTATCCTGCTTTGATTCGCGCGCGCGGTGTGTTTCCGCTTCGCGCAGATCGGTCAGGACCGAGCCAAGACTGCGGCCGCTGATGAGATCATTCTGCAATTTCGTATGCAGGGGATGATCAGTCGTGCCGAAGACCGTCTTGAACTGCTCCGTAAGCGCAGTTTTGTCCGATTCGTTTGCCGCCATTGGTATACGTGCTCCTATCTATTCTACGAAAAGAGCTGCAAAGAACGCGCAGCGGTGGGTTACACATCTGGCCAGATCTCGTCTTGCGATCTGGAATCTGACTCGAGACATCGGGACAGAATCCAACTCACAAACTTCGAACCCTCCGGTCGCTGTGCGCCTCCGGGCACGCCTCGCTGCTTTCAGCAGCTCCGGCCGCTTCTTCGTTCACCGAACGAAGAAGCCCCCTCAGAGAGGGGGCTTCGGACTTCTACGCTTGTTGTTTATTTCTTCACAACCGCATAGGCCAAAGCCCCCTTCTGCCAGAAGCTAAAGAAATATGCAGCTACGCGTATAAGACTCATATCTCGAGAATATACCTTTGCAAAATCAAGTCAAGCGAGTAGTATCCACGTATGAAAATAGGCGTCATGGGGGCAAAAGGGAGTTTCTCCGAAGAGGCAGGGCGCACCTATGCGCATAAGGCGAATTTGAAGAAGTTCACGATCGAATATTTGGTAAATGCCGAGAACGTGCTCTTTTCGCTCGAGAATGGATCGATCGATATCGGGATATTCCCGATTGAGAACTCCAACGGTGGCATTGTGCTCGAGACTGTGCATGCGATGGCGAAACATAATTTCACCATCAAGAAAATCTTCGAGATAGATGTGCATCACAATCTGCTTGTAAAAAAGGGCGTGACGGCTGATAAGATCAAGACCATCACCTCGCATGATCAGGCGATCAAACAGTGCCGCATGTATTTGCGCCGCATGTGGCCGAAGGTAAAGATCGTAGGGTACGAAGATACCGCCAAGGCGGCCGCCGATCTCGCCTCGGGAAAACTTCCGGCTTCCACTGCAGTGATTGCTGCACGCGCCGCAGCACAGGTATACAAGCTCGATATTCTCGAAGAATCCATTCAAGACCTGAAATTCAACTACACAAGCTTCATCGCTGCGACTAAG
>CAIRSC010000053.1 GCA_903881205.1 uncultured bacterium
TACGTGATTTCAGCATTTTTGGTAAAACAGAATTGGCCTTTGATACTGCATTCCACGCTATTGCCGCATATTTCGCTGACCAAAGACTACGTCCTCAATATTGCAGCGTTCCTGGGGACGACGATATCGCCGTATCTTTTCTTCTGGCAGGCTGATGAGGAAGTGGAGGATGAGATTGTACGCGGAGAGATGTCGAATATTGGCGAAGGTACGCCCAATATTACCGGCGAGGATGTTTCGCGTATGCGCGCCGACACCATCGTCGGTATGTTCTTCTCGAACTTTGTCACATTCTTTATTCTCGTGACGGTCGCTTCTACGCTTGGTGCGGCGGGGATACATCACATTGCAACAGCCGCCGATGCGGCGAGCGCGCTGCGGCCCGTGGCGGGCAACTTCGCCTTCTTCCTTTTCACACTCGGCATCATCGGTACGGGACTGCTCGCGATACCGGTGCTCGCCGGATCGGCCGGATATGCCGTCGCTGAAGCGATGCAGTGGAAGATGGGACTCGGCAAACAGTTTGGGCAAGCGCGAGGATTCTATGTCGTAATTTGGCTCGCAACGCTCGTCGGCGTGCTCGTCAATATGACCTCGATCGCTCCGATGACGATGCTCTACTATTCGGCGATGCTCAATGGCGTGCTCGCGCCGCCGCTGATGGTGCTGATTCTCCTGATGGCGAATGATCCGCGCGTGATGGGCGAGCGCGTGAATGGTCGAGTGTCTAACATTCTCGGTTGGACCATAACGCTCATCATGGGAGTGGTGGGCCTCGGCGTCATTGCAGCGCTCTTTATATGACCGTGCAAGATGTGTTTGAGCACTATCGGATCATGCCGATCTTGCAGCTCCATCAGCTGCGCGTTGCCGCCGTGGGCAAGACGACCTGCGATCATTTCGACCGGGCACTCGACATGCAATCGGTGACGCTGGCGTGTCTTTTCCACGACATGGCGAATATCATCAAATCAGATCTGTCGGTATTTCCTGAGGCGCTCGAGCCAAAGGGTCGCGAGTATTGGGAGGGGGTAAAAAAGGAGTTCATTGAGCAGTACGGCAAGAGTGAGCATCACGCGGCACTTGCGATTGCACACGAGATCGGACTGTCGGAATCGGTCATTCGATTGATCGACGGTATCGGATTTTCTCAGCTCGAAAATACGCGCGATCGCGGCTCTTTTGAATTGAAAATCGTGGAGTACAGCGATTGCCGCGTGAGTCCGCATGGGGTCACTTCCATGGATGCGCGACTGGAAGATGCGAAGGTGCGTTATGCCAATAAATTCAGTGATATGCCGGAAGCTCCTGAGCGATTCAATGAATTGCTCCAAGCGGCGCATGATGTCGAGCGGCAGATCTTCACTCATACCGATATACGACCCGAGGAACTCACCGAGCAGGTGCTCAGACCGATCGCCGAGACGCTTCGCGAGTATAAAATCACGTGATAGTATCGGTGGGTCGCTTACGGAAACTATCGTTTCCTAAGTTACCGAGAAAGGGTACTTGCCTACGTAAGCCCCAACGGGCTTTCGTCGGCGGCGCTCGAAAAAAGTGAAAATGAATTTTCACTTTTGATTCTCGCTTGCCGACGTAGCTCAGTTGGTAGAGCACGTCCTTGGTGGGCCGCAATCCCTGCCCATTGAAGCGGTAACGTCTCAATGAATCCCGAATTACGGTCAATATCCGAAAGGACAAGACCGTGGCGATAGATAGAGATATTTGTCGCCCGAACGACTGACAAGGGTCTCCCTATGGGAGAAAGATACAGTCTAGCCCTCTCGTATAGTTGAAGGGGAGGTGTAAGCGAAGGACGAGGTCATCGGTTCAATCCCGATCGTCGGCTCCATGAAAAATCTCGCCACCGGGCGTGGATACGTGTTCTCTTTCACGCTCGCATATATCGTGCTCTTCAGTATCGGATTTATGTACGGCGGTGATTATGAATTCGCCATTTACACCGTTGTCATGTTCGCGGCACTCATCGTGACCGCGCTGATCGCGCGCGATACGAATGCACCACATGGCTTTCTCTGGACGCTATCGCTTATGGGCGTACTTCATATGCTCGGCGGCGGTGTTCATGTGAACGGCGATCGACTGTATGGGTACCGCATTGTAGACATCTACACATCCGCCACTGATCCCGGATTAGTGATATTCAAATACGACCAACTCGTGCACCTCGTCGGCTATGCGGTGATCGCTGTATCGATTCACTACGTACTGCGTCGTGCGGCACCGAGTCTCGGTGTGTTGGCGGGCGCGACACTTTCGATCCTTGCCGCAATGGGGATCGGCTCGATCAATGAGCTCGGCGAATTTTCGACGGTGATCTTGTTGCCGAGCACCGGCGTCGGAGACTATTCCAACACCATGCTCGATCTTCTCTCAAATACGATTGGCGCGATCGTCGGCGTGATCTGCTTCGAAGCATGGGCACGTTTGAAAAAACGCTCCGAATAGCGTAGGATTTGCAGCGAACACAAAAGCCACCTTAGCTCAGCTGGTAGAGCAACTCATTCGTAATGAGTAGGTCCCCGGTTCAAATCCGGGAGGTGGCTCCAAATAACAAAGGGCGCCCGTGGCGGCGCCCTTCTATTTTTTGACCAGAATGTCACTGACGCAACTTCAGGATCATATCTCGGTGAAGTGATCGCAGTCCGATCGTATCCAACTCACTCAGTGTGCACGTGGCTACGGCGTGTCCGCGCGGACCGGCCTCTTTGAGCTTCGCGAACGCACCACTCTTGCACACAGCAAGATACAGATGGCACACCTTGTCATCGCTCGTCGCTTTTGCTCCAAAGGTGATAAGAGACGGATCGATGTGCAGGCCTGCCTCTGCGTGAAGTATCCCAGCAGCCTTCTCGAGGAGATCCTCCATCGGAACGAGCTTTCCGGGGAACCCCCACTGAGTCTGCTGACGTCGCACTAGGAGAACATGCTGGCCAGCAATGGCCGCCACAAGTACACGCACTTTGGTCCTTACAGTCGGTTCATTGACATTCGTCATGAGCTCGCTCCCTTTGCTCGTGCAACCATAATACGGACGAATAAAGAATCAAGCCGCGTTTGTTATACTGCCCCCATGACAAAAGAGGCCATAGAAGCCCGCATAGCGGAGATCGAAGCGGCGATGGCCGAGGCCGATTTCTGGACCGATAAGGATAAGGCGCAGACTATTCTTAAAGAGTATCAAGATCTCAAGGTCAAACTTGAGGGTGGCGAGAGCTACGACAAGAGCGATGCTCTGGTCTCTATCATTTCAGGTGCCGGCGGGGATGATGCCGAAGATTTCTCGCGTATCCTGTTCGAAATGTATTCGAAGTTCGTCGCCCGCAAAGGGTGGCGTTCGTCGCTGCTATCGTCGAATGAGAATTCGCTCGGTGGGTATCGCAGCGTTTCCTTCGAAGTCTCCGGATCGGGTGCTTACGGCACGCTCAAGCGCGAAGCAGGAGTACATCGGCTCGTGCGCATGTCCCCGTTCAATTCCGCAGGGAAGCGGCAGACGTCATTCTCGCTCGTCGAAGTATTGCCCAAGATCCCGGATGCTGGTGAGATGCGCATTCCGGATAAGGATCTCGAGATCGCGATCGCCCGGTCCGGCGGCCCCGGAGGACAGAACGTGAACAAGCGCGAAACGGCGGTCCGCATGACCCATATACCCACCGGAGTCGCCGTACACGTGACCAGTGAACGCTCACAGGCGCAGAATAAGGAAAAGGCGCTCGAACTCATCCGCGGCAAGCTCTATAAGATGCGCGAAGCAGATGAAGCACGTCAGGCTAAAGGACTCGCCATGGCGTCGACCAACAAGATCGAATGGGGAAGTCAGATCCGCTCGTATGTATTGCATCCGTACCAGCTCGTGAAGGATCATCGCACCGAACACGAACGCCGCGATGTCGAAGGAGTGCTCGAGGGCGACATTCAATCGTTTATAGATGCAGAAAAGGGCTTGGATGCTATATCAAATGGGGTATAATGTAATCCGTTGCCATGATCTATTTCGATAAAGTCACTAAAATTTATTACGACGGTGCGCCGCCAGCCGTAGCAGACATCAATCTCTCCATAGAACCGGGCGAATTCGTCTCCATCGTCGGGCACAGCGGCGCCGGCAAGACGACACTGCTCAAGATGCTCTTTGCTGAGGTCATTCCGACCGAGGGCTCTGTCTACTTCGGATCGCGCCAGATCTCAGAACTCTCCAAGAATGATCTCCTCAAGTTGCGGCGCAATATCGGCACAGTCTTTCAAGACTTCCGCCTGCTCTCCACTAAAAATGTATACGAAAATATCGCATTCGCGCTCGAGGTAGCGGGGAAGAGCGATGAGGATATTCAGGCTGATGTGCCCCACGTGCTCGATTTGGTGGGCCTTGCCGACAAGATCTGGAGTTTCCCGCATGAGCTTTCCGGCGGCGAGCAGCAGCGCGTCGCGATCGCGCGTGCGATCGTGAATCAGCCCGACGTCCTCATTGCCGACGAGCCGACCGGCAACCTCGATCCGATCAATACGCACGACGTGGTGGAAATCCTCAAGAAGATCAATGACCTCGGTACCACCGTCCTGCTTACGACCCACAACAAGTCGGTCGTGGATTCGGCAGGCCGACGCGTGGTTACGATGGATCAGGGGCGCATCGTTCGCGACGACAAACAGGGCAAATACGTAATGTAAACTAGTGGTATGTCATTCTGGGTAACAAGCAAACGAGTCGCTCGATACGGATTGGCCGGATTCGTTCGCAACGGCTTCGTGTCGCTCGCGGCGGTCCTCATTATGACGATCACACTCTTCGTGGTCGCCGGGCTCATCATCGCGGGAGCGGCGCTGAGCTCCACGCTCAAACAAGTCACTCAGACTGTCGATGTGACGGTGTACTTCCTGCCTACCGCCACTCAGTCACAGGTGAATGACATCCAGCAGTCGCTCGAGGCGCTCCCTGAGGTGTCTCACGTGGCCTACGAGAGCCCAGAGCAGGCACTTGCCCAATTCAAAGATGTTCACAAAGATGATCAGCTCCAGCTTCAGGCTCTCGATCTCGTCGACGGTAATCCATTCGGCCCAGCGCTCGAAGTGAGCGCAAAAGAGATTTCGCAGTATGAGAGTATTGCCAACTACCTGACCACACAGCAGCAGAGCGGCACCGGCTCGGGCGCGGTCATCGACAAGGTGAATTTCTACCAGAATAAGACCGCGATCGACCGACTCACCAATATCATCGATACCTCGCGTCGGCTCGGGCTCGTGGTCGCCATCATCCTCGCGCTCGCGTCACTACTCATCTCGTTCAATACGATCCGGCTCGCGATCTACACCTCGCGCGATGAGATCGGTGTGATGAATCTCGTGGGCGCTGGGCACTGGTACGTGCGAGGCCCCTTTATGATCGCTGGTGTGCTCTATGGCGTCGTCGCGGGTATCACGGTACTCCTGCTGTTGTATCCGATCACGCTGTGGCTCGGCCCCGGCTCCGAGCATTTCCTGGTCACATTCAATGTGTTCAGATACTACACCAGCTCGTTCCCAATGATATTCCTCGTGGTTATGGGATCGGGGATCGCACTGGGGGCACTGTCGAGTTATTTAGCAGTTCGCAGATATTTACGCGCATAACATATGGTAGCTAGAAGGGGTCCGCGGAACGGACATAAATACATTTTCGTGTTCGGTGGTGTGATGTCGGGAGTGGGCAAAGGCATTTCGACCGCATCGATCGGTAAGATCCTTGCCGGCCGCGGACTCACGGTCAATCTCGTGAAGATCGACCCGTATCTCAACGTGGATGCGGGCACCATGAATCCGACGGAGCACGGCGAGGTCTTCGTGCTCGATTCAGGACTCGAGACTGACCAGGATATGGGCAACTACGAGCGCTTCCTCAATCGCGATCTTGGACCCGAAGATTACATGACCTCGGGCATGGTCTACAAGGCCGTCATCGAACGTGAGCGCAATCTCGGCTACCACGGCAAATTCGTCGAAGCGATTCCGCACGTGCGCGACGAGATCATCGAGCGCCTCCGGAGCTCTGCCAAGATGGCGGCATCCGACGTGACCGTCGTCGAAGTAGGTGGTACGCTCGGCGATTTCTCGAATGCACTTTTCATAGATGCCGCCCGCGTGATGCATCTGGAATCTCCCGCCGACGTGCTTTTCGTCATGGTCTCGTACCTGCCGGTGCCCTACACTATTGGCGAAATGAAGACGAAGCCCACGCAGAATGCCGTGCGCCAACTCAATTCATACGGCGTGCAGCCCGACATCATCATGGCGCGGTCCACTCATCCGCTCGATCAGAAGCGCAAAGAGAAGCTCGCAATCTGGTGCAACGTGCAGGCCGACCACATCATCTCCGCTCCCGACGTAGATTCCATCTACGATGTGCCGCTCAATTTCGAACGCGACAAGCTCTCCGATATCCTGCTGAAAGCACTCGGCAAGCGAGTGAAGCAGACCTCAGACCTCGGTGAGTGGAAATCATTTGCCGACAAAGCGCACCATGCCCAGAAGCCGGTCAAGATTGGTATTGTGGGAAAATATTTCGACACCGGCGATTTCGTCCTCTCCGACGCATATCTCTCCGTCATCGAAGCGATCAAATTCTCCGCATACCACGAAGGCCATAAGCCGGAGATCGCATGGATCAATGCCAAGGATATCGAAAGTGGCAAACTTCCGCTCGAATCGCTCAATGATTACGACGGCATCTTGGTGCCGGGCGGATTCGGGGAAAGCGGTATCGAAGGCAAGATCAAGGCGATCCAATTCGCCCGCGAGAATAAGATCCCGTACTTCGGGCTCTGCTACGGCATGCAGCTGCTCACGGTGGAATACGCACGCCACGTTGCCGGCATTCCGGGAGCACATACTACCGAGATCGACCCGAAGGCAAAAGATCCGGTCATCATGATTCTTCCGGAACAGATCGAAAAACTCGCGAAGAAAGACTATGGAGGCTCAATGCGTCTCGGCGCATACCCGTGCAAGCTCGAAGAAGGGACTATTGCGCGTGAAGCATATGGAGAGAAGACCATCTCAGAACGTCACCGCCATCGCTATGAAGTGAATCCCGAATATGTGTCGCGCCTCGAAGAGGCCGGCCTCGTGTTCTCCGGCCGCTCACCGTCGGGTAAGCTCATGGAGATCGCGGAGCTCCCGAAGAGCGTGCATCCTTTTATGCTCGGCACACAATTCCATCCCGAGCTCAAAGCGCGTCCGCTTTCGCCGCACCCGCTCTTCACAGCATTCGTCAAAGCTGCGATCGTTCGCGGTAAGAAATAATCATGGCGAGTTTGAAGCTCGTGTCGGTTAATATCGAATTCTCAAAGCATCTTGATCGAGTGGAACGATTTCTTGCTCAGCAGCGGGCTGAAGTCGTCTGCATGCAGGAACTGATGGAACATGACATTCCCGCGCTCGAGCAGACACTCGACATGCCTTGTTACTTCACCGGTACCACACGCCGATCCTTTGAGAAAGGTCCCGGCATTCAGGGAGTAGGGATCTTTTCGCGGTTTCCTGCTACATATTCATCATATTTCTATAGTGGCGATGGTCTTCCGGACGTCATGTTTGACGATGCGAGCGCGCAGACGAAGCATGTTACAGAAAGTCATGCACTTTCCATCTGCGAACTAGAAAAGGATAGTGTCATTTTCAAAATATGCACCACTCATTTCACCTGGACACCCGACGGGAGCACCAGTGACGAGCAGCGACGGGATCTAAAAGCGCTCTTGAACGTGCTCGCCCCACTCGACGAATTCGTACTCTGCGGGGACTTTAATGCTCCGCGTATACATGAAGGAAAGCCTGGCGAGGTTTTCTCGAAGTTATCAGAGAAATATCAGGATAATATCCCCGCAGAATACGAGACTAGTATCGATATCAATTTACACCGGGCGGGGAAGGAGCGGCCCCAGGAACTCGCAGACAAGATGGTCGACGGCCTCTTTACGACTCCGGGGTATACCACGAGCGAGGTGGCACTTCATACCGGAGTAAGCGACCATTGTGCTATATCTGCTCGTATTGCCCGCTGATATACTTCGCATATGTCCGAAAAATTCCTAAAACCAAGATCGATTGAATTACCGGTAGAGTTGCGCGATAAAATTCTTGAAGATGCTTTTCTCACTTCCGTGCAGGGGCGAATTCTCGAGAGTTTTTCGGAGGCGCTCGAGGAGGGCGGCTTTACATCCGACGAAGAGAACGAGTTTCGATCTGAATTATCCAAACTGAGCCTGAAAGACCTCAATGGAGTACTTTCAATGCCACACGAACTGAAACAGATGCGCTTACCGCGGCTACATGAGCGCGTGGAATCCGGCATGTCAGTTCACGAGATTGTAATGCAGCTTGTGAAAGAAGCACAGGAGCGCGGTTTTACAATCGGGTATCACATGTCAGCCTCCGATATAAAACCGAAGCCGGGGGGAATGGCACGTCCCGATTCTTGGACCATTGACGGGAAGGAACAAGATCACCGTGACAACGACATGCCGATGGCATATTACAGCACCTCGCTTTCCCACTTATACGGAAAAAAACGAGCCCGCTTTTTGTACATAATCCGTTCAGAGATGGGGGAACATACTACTCACAAACAAGATAATGATGGTGCATGGGGAAGAGCAACAAAGTTGGATATTGTAGAGAAGCTGGAATACGAAGATGTAATGAAAGAGGCTCGAATGCGCGCTAACGGTATGCTTGAACAGGGATCGGAATCTGCCGAATAAAAAAACCGCGCCTAAGAAGGCGCGGTTTTTCATTCGGCCAGCTCACGCTGGAGCCAGATGAGATAGATCAGTGAGTCGTCGTTGAGTCCGGAAGCCCACCGAGCGAGTGCGGCATTGGCGGCGACTGTTGTTTTGAACTCATTTTCGTCCGCCTCTTTCTCAAGCAACAACTGAATAAACAGTGTGTCTTTCATGGTCGGGGGATCGACATATTGAGGCCTGATTGCGGGCCGCTGTTTTGTCGGTCCTTTCATGATGTTCCACAATCGATCAGCAACGGTACGCATCTGACACCTCCTTGCTGCTATTGTGCAGCTTGACTAATATGATTATAGCACAGTATCAAATGTTTGTCTATTACGCGTCTGGTCTTATTGCTTTCGCTATCGTACAGTAGGGGCCATGAAGGGGGTCCTGAGACTATTGCTTATCGGAGCTGGCGCGTGCGTGCTGCTTATTGCCATACGTCCGATCTTCGCCGAAGAGGGAATAGTCTTTTATTTCCCGGCACCATTTGCGCCGGCGCAGGCCCGGATCTTGGTGGGAGGTGACATGATGTTCGATCGATCGATCCGCACTACTACCGATGAGAAAGGCGGCGACTATATATTCTCATGCATCGACCCGATTCTCAGCGATGCCGATCTCGTCGTTGCCAATCTCGAAGGTCCTATAACACCA
>CAIRSC010000054.1 GCA_903881205.1 uncultured bacterium
AAATTTCATGCTCGTCGCCGCACTCAATCCGTGCCCGTGCGGCAAATTCGGCACGCGCGATTGCCGCTGCATGCCGAATGCGATCGACCGCTACCGCAGAAAAATTTCCGGACCCGTCGCCGATCGCATCGACATGTGGGTACAAGTCGGCGACATGCCGCCGGAAACACTCGCGCTCAAATTGAAAGGGGAGGATGGTCAGACACAAAAAGCCCGCGAGCGCATCGCGGGTGCGCGCGCGAAACAAGATGAACGATTCAGCGCATCAAAAAATATGTCGACCAATGCCGACATGGGTCCGAAAGAAATCGAATCACTTTCAAAATTATCTCCCGAAGCAGAAACGACGCTCGTGCACGCCGCCAAGCAAATGAAACTCTCCGCGCGCGGCTATCACCGCACCATCAAGCTCGCCCGCACCATCGCGGATCTCGGAGGCTCGGACTCGATCGAGCCCGCGCACATGCTCGAGGCACTGCAGTATCGCCAACGTGAACTTTGATTGACGCTTCGCCGCATATCCTTATAGTGCGGGGAGCAGAGGAGACCAGACGTGAAGAAAACAGAGATTCAACCGACCGTTGAGCAACTCGAAGTGCTCACACGATTACAGTCACTACTTGGCGAGCGGGGATATATGATCGCTCCCGTCGCGGTCGAGTACCGCCGGCACGAGAGCGATTTCGTAGCGATTCCGAAAGATCGTGCGCAGCACTTCGCGGTCGTCCGGGCTGCGCGGACATGCATCGTGATTCGTCCGTTCGGCGAGACGCGCGGCGAGCTCTATCGGATATTGCCGAATATCCGCAGGGAAATATTGTTTCCCGTTCGTCGCGGACTGCCGCAACTAGCGAACGAAAATGCCGAACCATTCTGGCGACAGTATGCCGATGTGTCGGCGCATGAAGAGCTCGAGCTGATCGGCAACTTTGAGCGCACACACGCATGAACGACAAAGAGGGGACGCTGCATCGTGCAGCGTCCCTGATTTCTTTCCGGGTATTCAGGCATTCGGTCACGCGAACATTTCGGGTATTCACAGGGTTTCACACAGTGCCAGTACTCTGTACCTTAAAAACTTTCCATTCAAAATCCCTTAGAACGACGAGTTCCAAATCTTGAGCAAGCTCTATTAGAGACGAAAGCGCTTTTGGATTTGGCGGCAAGTCCGTGCTTTCGTAATGACACACAACTCGAAGTGGAAGGAGACCAAGCCTCACGGATCTTTCCACCTGATTCATCATCATGGAAAGCACTATAGCGTCCTATCGCATACGCTCCGGCAGAAGAGCCGGCGATTGTTTTACTATTCAAGTTTTCTTCAAGGTTAGGATATTTTTTAAGAGCACCGAGAAGCCGCGGGGTACTGCCACCTCGAATATAAAGAGCATCTGCTTGCTTTAGCTGATCAGAGAAACCCACCTCATCAGCGAGTAAGAAAATAAAATTTTTTCCACGAGACTGTTCCCTAAGACGCCGACTGTCTTCAGTGAACTTCTCTGTATTGTCGTCACTTTGAGAAGCGAAATAACACAGTAATATTGTTCCGCCATCCGGGACATCGCGAGCGATTTCTTCGTAAAAAGTACGATTGAGCTCATTGTCCGGCCGCGTAAATCCGCCGTGGAGAATATACTTTGTCATGATGCTTTACTTTAGAATGGACATTGAATCTTGTCTGAAATGTTTCTGACACTTTTGAGTGTACCTCCGAATGCAATTTCGCAAAAGAAAAACGGCCGGGAGGTTCCCGGCCGTCTGAAGTGGCGATCACAATGATCGCGGGGGTCGATTCGTTGGCGGCCTATTGTTCGTCGATGTGTCCACCGAGCAGCGGACGGAAGGGGCCATCGGAACCGTCGCTGGCGATGATGGCGCCGATGTGCGGCGCAACTGCCGGCTCGTCACTCTCGCCATCCGTAGCATCCTCGAGATGATCGGCGAAACGGACGGCCCACTTGGCGGTGCCGACGCCGGCGTCCTTGATCTTGTCTTGGATCGCGTCGGTGAACGGCACGAGATTCTGCGGGCTGACACCCTTCTTGATCATCGCGGATGCCATCGCGGCAAACGTCTCGAGGGCTTTCACGTCGCGCGTTGCAGGCTTCGGCAGCAAGGTTGTCACGAGCTGGGCGAAGTCGGCGACCAGATGGGCGGGGAGCACGATACGATTCATGGGATGCCTTTTTGTGCAAAACTCTCCGGGTTCGGAGAGCGGGAATTAATCTATCACCAGCTCCGGAGAGCGTCAATTGAGTACTAGAACGGATTGCGGATGCCGTTGCGGATCTCGAAGTGGACGTGCGGGCCGGTCGCAAGACCGGTCGAGCCGACATAGCCGATGATCTGGCCCTGAGATACCGACTCGCCGTCGGTCGCAGTCACACGCGACATGTGGCCGTAGAGTGTCTGCGAACCATTGTCGTGCTGGATAACCACGTAGCTACCGTAGCCGCCATTGTATCCGCCGGATTTTGCCACGATCACATCACCGTCGGCTGCAGCCATGATCGGTGTGCCCGAGGGAGCCGCGAGGTCGACCGCGTTGTAGCCGTGAATGCCCTGAGTCTCGGTGTAGTGGGCGAGCGGCGAAGTGTAATAATCGATCTGTGAAGCGGTGCCGGCAGGGCCAACATTGTGTGCCGGCTCGTTGCCGACCGTGATTCTGCCGTGAGCGCCGCTAGCAACCTTGGATCCCAACTTCGGAGTTGATTTGGTGACGACAGCGGCCACTTCGCCGTCAGGAATGATGATGTCGGCACCGACTATAAGAGTCGAGTCGTCAATTCCGTTGAACGTATCGATCTCGGTCGCATCCGCGCCGTATTTGCGGGCGATCGAAGCGATGGTATCGCCCTTCTTGACCGTGTATTTCACACCCGTAATCGGGAGAATGGTCAGTTTCATACCGGGCTTGAGCACCGAACTCTTGGTGAGGTCGTTGGCCCAGAGGATGGTGCTTGGCGACACATTAAAAAGCTGGGCGATCCCGGAAAGGGAATCGCCGCTCTGTACGACATACGTGCTGATGGTCGAATTCTTCGGCTTTTCGATGTCGGCAATCGTTCCCGATGGTCCTTCTTCGGGTAAGAGCGCCGAGCTGTCTACAATGGTGATATCTCCGCCGCCGCGCGCCGGAGATGGGTCGATATTCATAGCCGGCTTCAGTAGCGACATGGTCTGGACGTTGCCCGACGCGGCAGGGACGGTATCGGCCTCTGCCGTATTACTTTTGATCGAGGCCAAGATGGCACTCAGCACCGATGCGCGGGCGACTGCCGGGACGAGCGTCCCAATGACGATAAGCAATGAAATGAGGGAGACCGCCGCATGCACGAATCGCTTCGATCGATATTTCGTCCCACGAGAGCCGCCACGCTTCCCTTGAGAGTTCTTGTTTTTACCTAAAATAGGCTGATTGGATGGGCTACGTCTTCTCCCAACGGGTGAGACATAGAGCCATTTTGTGGCGATAGCACGGGTGGTTAGGCTGGAATGTGGCTTAAAACCTCGCTTATTTGGGAGATTGCCCTATCTGGAATCTGGTTGTGCTACCGTTCTAACCACCCTACCAACTGAGCTTTCACCGTCAATTCATACTATATTCGAGGAGGGGATAACTATTCTGTCAAATGAGGCCAAAATACGCATAAAAGCGTGCGTTTGGGCCAAATTTTGGCATGGTATAGTCCTCTGATGGATCACCTCGAAGGACTCAATACACAACAAAAAGAGGCAGTGTTACATACCGAAGGCCCACTTTTGATCGTGGCGGGTGCCGGAGCGGGAAAGACCAAGACCATCACGCATCGGATCGCGCATTTGGTTGACAAAGGGGTGCCGGCGAGGCACATACTTGCCGTCACTTTTACCAATAAAGCGGCCGGAGAGATGCGTGAGCGCGTCCGCAAGCTCGTTCCGGAGGCCAGCGGCATGCCAGTCGTATCGACCTTCCACGCGCTCGGGGTCCGACTGCTCCGGGAATTCCACGCCGAAGCGGGGCTGCCGCGCGGATTCAGTATCTGGGACCGCGACGACAGTGTACGGGCAGTGAAGGGTGCCCTCGAACGTCTCGGGATCGAGAACTGGACCCCGCGCGCGATTCTCAGTGGCATTTCCCGCGAAAAAGGCGACGGCACCTCGGTCGCTGAGTATCAGGCCAAGGCCCGCACCTTCCGCGAGCGGGCCGTAGCGCAGGTATGGGAGATCTACGAGAAGCTGCTCAAGGAAGAAGAGGCGCTCGACTTCGATGACCTCTTATATAGAACGCTCAACATGCTCCGCTCGTCGGAGCGCGTACGGTCGCTCTTACAAAATCGCTGGAAGTACATCACGATCGACGAATACCAGGACACCAACAAGTCGCAGTACGAGATCGCTCGTATCCTTGCCGGCACTACACGCAACATCTGCGTAGTGGGCGACACCGACCAGAACATCTACAGCTGGCGCGGCGCCGACATCGAACACCTGCTCGGCTTCGAAGACAGCTTCCCGGGCGCGCGCATGATCCTGCTCGAGCAGAACTACCGCTCGACCTCGACCATCCTCACCGCCGCGAATTCGGTGATCGAGAAGAATACGCGGCGCACGCCGAAGCGACTCTTTACCGAGAACATGGTTGGCGAAGCGATCGTGCTCTACGGAGCACGCAATGAGATCGACGAAGCGTACTTCGTCGCGCAATCCGCACTCAAACTCATCGAAAACGGCACGACGCCGTCGAATATCGCCGTGCTCTACCGTGAAAATTTCCAATCACGCGCACTCGAAGAGGCACTGCTCCAGCACAATGTGCCGTACCGCGTGCTCGGTACGCGATTCTTCGAGCGCAAAGAAGTGAAGGATACGCTGTCATATCTGCGCGCCGCAATGAATCCGAAGAATAAGATCGATATCGGACGGATCATATCGGTGCCGCCGCGCGGTATCGGCAAGGTGACTCTCGACAAGGTACTCGCAGGGGACGACGAGGCACTTCCGGCAGCCGCACGCGCAAAAGTCGCGAACTTCCGCGACATCCTCGTGCGTATCAAACATGCGATCGACACGCTGCCCGCA
>CAIRSC010000055.1 GCA_903881205.1 uncultured bacterium
AATCCCCCATAAGGGAGATTCGTGTAATGCGCATCTTCCCGTAAGGGCTGGATGGGGCACCTTACATTTCTGCAGGTTGCCGGCGGGTCGCAGAGCCAGAACTCTCACCGCACTCTTGATGTATGGGGTATGTGCTCATATAGTAGCGCAAAAAGATAGATTGCCAAACAGATGTCAAAGGGATAGAGTTCTCTGAACGTATGAAAAAAGTTGTCCGCATCGGCGGCGGTTCCTCGGGCTATACACTCCTCAATGGCCTCAAAGAGCTTCCGATCCACATCACGGCGGTCGTGAACATGTTCGATTCCGGCGGATCATCCGGCGTACTTCGCGATGAGCTCGGGATCCTTCCCCCGGGCGATATCCGCCGCGCACTCGCCGCACTCGCCGAAGGTTCAAAGGGTGAGATCCTCCGCAATTTGTTCAACTTCAGATTCCAGGACAGCGGCTCGATGAGCGGACACAGTTTCGGGAATGTCTTTCTTGCCGCACTCTCATCAATATACGGCGGCGATATTGAAGGCATTCGCAAGGCTTCCGAATTGCTCGATGTCAAAGGCACGGTGCTGCCGGTCTCTCTCGATCGTTCGCATATCCATGCGATCCTCGACGATGACACCATGATCATCGGTGAGACCAATATTGATGTTCCGAAACACGACGGCAACAAAAAAATAAAACGCGTTCTCTTGGAGCCTGCTGCGCAGATCTTCTCTGAAGCGGGCGATGCGATCCGAGCGGCGGACATCATCATCATCGGGCCGGGTGATCTGTACACGTCGATCATTCCCAATTTCCTGGTGGAAGGGATGCACGAGGCACTTACACAGAGCAAGGCGAAGATCGTCGTGATCTGCAATCTGATGACGAAATGGGGAGAGACCAATGACTATGCTGCGTCCGACATGGTGCGCGTGATCCTCGAGTACAGTGGATTGCAGAAGGTTGATTACGCTATTTGCAACACGGCCCCGATGGATGAGCGTCTGGTCGACGCATACAAATTGGAGAAGAAATCACCCATGCTGTGCGACGAAAAATTGAAGGATTACGCGGAGCATATTATTACCGGCAACTTCTTCTCCGAGGCGGACATCGCGCGCCACGATCCGCATAAAGTGGCCGAGATCATTGCCGGCCTATAGGCGGTAATCATCCGGGCGTTCACACGTCTATACTCATTACTCCCGTAACTTTATTTTCTATGACTTCAAGAAATACAGGCATCATGTGGTTTATCGTGGCATTGCTCCTCGTGGTCATTGTGGTACTCACGTATTTTCTCATCACACTCCCGGCACCCACTCCGAATTCGCAAGCAACTTCGACGACGACCGGTACGGAGACGACTGCCACAAGCACAAATACGGTCGTAGTAATCGACGCGCCAAAATCTGGCGCATCGGTGCCGAAGACATTTACCGTGACTGGCCACGCTCCCGGTACCTGGTATTTCGAAGCTTCGTTTCCGATCGAAGTACGTGACCCAAGCGGTCTCATGGCTGGCACCGGTCATGCCACGGCACTTTCCGACTGGATGACCACTGCGCAGGTCCCGTTTAAAGCAGATATCACCGTCACCGGCTACAGCGGTCCGGCAACGCTTATGCTCAAGAAAGACAATCCGTCCGGCCTTCCGCAGAACGACGGATCGACAACGATCCCGATCACTGTTCAATAGTGGCACGATAGCCGCGCCCGTGTAAAATAGCGACATGCAAGGAAACAACACCGTACCGGCCCTCATCCTCGGACTCGGCATCGTGGTCGCCGCTTTTATAGGTGCTTATTCTTTCTACCAGGTCCATACACTCAACAATACGCTTTCCGTCACCGGGTCTGCCACCGCCACTTCAACTGCCGATACTGCACGCTGGACCGTCACGGTGTCGCGCACTGCGTACGAGGGGACGATCGCCTCGACTCAAACATCGGTAGCGAAAGATGCACAAGCAGTCGTTGATTTTTTCACTGCAGCAGGTGTCGCGGCGGACAAAATCCAGGTAAATCCTGTCCAGGCTGATCAGCAATACTCCAACGATCAAAATGCTCCCACCAAATATTCCGTACATCAGGATGTCACAATGACATCGGATAATGTCCGCCTCGTCGAGCGTCTGGCCAAAGATGTCTCATCGCTGGCGAATAAGGGGATATTCCTCTCGGCACAGCAGCCGCAGTATATGATCTCGACGCTTCCGCAGATCCGCGTATCGCTGATCGGAAAGGCCGTAACCGACGCGAAAGCGCGCGCCGAAGAGATCGCAAAATCTACGGGCCAGAAAGTCGGGCCGCTGCAGTCTGCTGCAGGCGGAGTGGTGCAGGTGATGGCGCCGAACTCTGTCGACGTATCCGATTACGGCTCGTACGATACTTCAACGATAGATAAGCAAGTGATGGTTACGGCCCGTGCGGTCTTTCAGGTGCGATAAAAAAAAGACGGACCGCTCGTAAGCGGTCCGTGGAGAGGCGCGGATCACTATCCGCGCCTCTTTTTGTTTTCGTCCCGGCACATGTCCAAGTACTGCTCAAGCGAACTGCTTTCGAGTTGCCTGCTGGCGTAGTACTCGAACAGGTGGCATTTCTCGGACGGTCGATCACGATACATGTGGTCGCTCGGTCCCGACGGCGCACCTTCGGCCGCGTGCTTGGGCTTGGGTTGTGTGTCGTAGATACGCTGAAGTTCCTCGTGCGTGATCGTGCTGAAGGTCCATCGCATGTTGAGTTCGATGATTGTCGTGTCTGACAATCGAAACTTGCTTCGCAGCTCTCCGATAAGCCAGCTGTAATAATCCGCGACGATGGAAGACATGTGATAGTACGACGGCCCAAACACAGCAGGCCGGTTCACGAATCTCCGCTCGCGGTAGATTGTTCCTGCAAGCGTACGGAATTGGCGGGGAATCGTATGCCGTGCCATCTCGGGTGCCACCGGTGATGTGATCGGACAGCGGTAGGGTGGTCGACGGTTCGTGCGTGCTGATTCCAGGCGCGCCCGAAGTGCTTCGAGTGCTCTTTCGTGCATGGGGATCTCCTCTCTCGTCCTTGTAACACAAAGGACAGTCGAAAGGCAACTATGTTACGATGCCCGCATGAAGCAATCGTCCAAGTTTGAGGAACGCAAAAAGAGGGCCCGTAAAATAGTCGCATTTCTCAAAAAGGTCTATCCGGAGCCCAAGACCGAACTTAACTATAAGACACCGTTCCAGCTCGTGGTCGCCGTGATGCTCTCGGCACAGACGACCGATAAACAGGTCAACAAAGTCGCCGAAACTCTTTTCAAGAAATACAAAACACCGGCTGATTTTGCGAAAGCAGATCTCAAAACGCTGACGAAGGAAATTTCCTCAGTCTCTTTTTTTCGCAATAAAGCGAAGGCTGTGATTGGCGCAGCAAAAGTAATTGAGCGCGACTTTAAGGGCAAAGTGCCAAAGACAGTACCCGAGCTCGTGACGCTGCCCGGTGTTGCATACAAGACCGCGAATGTCGTGCTCGGAGAATTGTATGAAATATGGGACGGCATTCCGACCGATACGCATGTGAAGCGTTTCGCGAAACGTTTCGATCTCGTCGATAGTAGTGATCTCACGAAGATTTCAAAAGAGCTCGAAGCGCTCGTACCGAAAAAGGATTGGAAATATGTAAATAATGGCCTCGTGCTCTACGGCCGCTATATCTGCAAGGCAAATAAGCATGACTGCTCGGTACATGCACTCTCTGCCATCTGGCCTGAATCGCGAAACATTTGGCCTAAGGCAAAATAGAAAAGGCGGTCACTAGGACCGCCCTTATCGTGAATGCAGTTCCGCAGAATCAGTCCCAGCGTTTGCCGGCTGGCGCGAGCGACAGTGCGGAGCGTTCGTCGACGAAGTGCATCTCGGGAATAACTGGCTGGAGATTGTCGATGGGAGTCGCCCCGTCGCCGCCAACGCAGATCAGGCAAACGCCGCAACATTTGCGGCCGTCGGCGAGGAGATACTCATCCTTACCGTTGCATTCGTTCTTGAGACGTACCTGGCACATTCGCGTGCACTCCTTATGTTCGAGGGCTCGACTTATACTGCCACGCGGACGAGTATGCGGCAAGTCGGCGAAGTGCGGTAGGATATGAGCATATGGCCAGCCAGAAAGTAGCGGTATTCGATGTCGATGGGACTATCTTTCGCTCGAGCCTCCTCATACAGCTCGTAGATACGCTCATCGAGCACGGTGCGTTCCCGGACGATGCAAAGAATGTATATGAAAAACAGCATGCCAAATGGCTGGATCGCGAGGGCGACTACGAGGAGTACATCGAGGCGGTGCTCAAAGCATTTCGTACGCATCTGAAAGGCGTGCATTACGGTGAGATGGCTGATGCCGCAGAAGCGATGGTGAGCGAGCAGGGAAAGCGCACGTATCGCTATACGCGCGACCTGCTCAAGGATTTGAAAGCACGTGGATATTATCTCCTCGCGGTATCTCATTCACCGAAGACCGTGCTCGACAAATTCTGCCCGAAACTCGGCTTCGATAAGGTGTACGGGACTATGTATGAGATCGGCCCGCAGGATCTCTTCACCGGCAAAATGCTCGACGAAGAACAGATACTCAACAAAGCGAATATATTAAAACGCGCGGTCGAAAAAGAAGGGCTCA
>CAIRSC010000056.1 GCA_903881205.1 uncultured bacterium
ACCGGATAGAGCACATCTCCCGGCAAGGCATTTTCTGCAGCATACGAAGTCCCGACCCCGACGATAAGTACAAGTGCCAATGCCGCCGGCACGAATTGTGTGCGCGGACTTCTCGAATCAAAACGCGACAGTGCGTCGCTCACATAATCCCAGAATCGGATCATCAGTGGTACGCGCGGCGCATGCTCGCGCAGGAATAGCTGCAAATCGTTGCGCATCAAAACACGCTCACTATCGGTGAGTCGCTCATTCTTTATCGATTCAAAATGTTTTTCAAAAATTTCGGTCATATCTTCATGATGGACAACCTATTCTCTCATATCAAGTCCTGCTGTGGTACCCGCGCTCTAGAGAATGAGTACGTATACCGTATAGACGCATTTGGGTGCCCATGCTTACAACAGAAAGAGTCCCGCTCTACAAGAGAACGAGACTCTTCTGTGTGCCGTGCGACTAGTTACTGCCTAGCGAGAGAGCGAAATATCAAAAAATTCATTTTTTGGTATTTCCGAACGAGCGCTGGCAGAAAGCCCGAAGGGCTTACCAGCTGCGTCCGCCACTGCCACCTCCGTTACCACCGCGTGATCCGCCGCCGTAACCACCGCCACCATTCCCGCCTCGGGAACCGCCGCCGTAGCCACCACCACCGTTACCACCGGTCGAACGTGGGCGCTCTTCCATCGGACGAGCCTCGTTGACCGTAAGAGTACGACCACCGAAATCCTTTCCGTTCCAGAGATCGATCGCCTTCTGAGCCTCTTCATCAGAGGTCATTTCGACGAAGCCGAATCCCTTCGAGCGTCCGCTCATGCGATCCATGATGATGGATGCCGAGTCGACTGAGCCTGCCTGCGAGAATGCATCGCGGAGCTCATCTTCCGACGTAGAGTACGGGAGACCGCCCACATAAAGCTTCTTTGCCATAGTGCTATTTCTTCTTCTTTCCTTTAAAAAAATGTAAACCGACTTTTTCCCTGCCAACGTTTGTTCTAAAGCATGGAAATACTTACATTCTTAGCCACTCTACCGTGTCGCTCAAATAGCGCAAGGATGGCATGTGTTTAAGGTGTGCGTATCTTTGGGCCCGTGTCCGCAATCTTCTTTAAGCGCTCAATTGCTCGATGGATCCGGACCGAAACGACATTTTCCGAAACACCGAGCGCGCGGGCGATCTCGCCGGGCGTCATCTCTTCAATGAAGCGCATGGTGATGACGGTGCGGTAGATCTCGTCGAGACCGGCGAGGAGTGCCAGTGCCTCGCGCGCGCCCTGGATGTTGGCCGGGTCGGTGAGCGATTCGTCGGCAACCTCGAATCCGTCGTCGTCCATAAGTGCATCGAGCGATGATGATTTCTTCTTGCGCGAACCGTCGACGATCAGATTGTTGGCAACGCGATATAGGAATGCGCGAATGTATTCGATCTTCTTTCCTTCAGAGAGGTAGATCCAGGTGCGCGAGAACGCTTCCTGCACAATGTCCTTGGCCGTTTCGCGGTCGCGTACGCGAATGAGCACGTGACGAAAAAGCGCATCCGAGTGCTCGTCGTACGCTGCGAGAAAATATGCCTCCAGATCCGCAGCCCATTGCTGTTTCTTGTTTTTGCGCGGAGTCATAGTATCTGATCGCTCAGGCTACCGTTTTCAGATGGAGACATCATGAAGTACTCACGTTGCTCTCCCCTATTCGGCTGCCGAATCGCAATTTTACCACGCGCTCCATAAAAAACGCCCGGTTCGCAAGAACCGGGCGTCTGTACTTTACTCATGCGTCGTTACGTCGACAGATTGTGTTCGCCGAGCAAGCGGTAGTCTGCGACGGGACCACTCATCAGCATGACTACTTGCCGGTAGCCCTCAACGAGCGGAATCGTAAAGGCCGTTTCGCACTTTCCTGCCTGCTGCATTTGCTGATGCGAGCGGATGACGTAGTACGGCAGTTGGTGACGAGTATTGTCGTCCAGATACTCATAGAGATCTTGGAGCGACCGACTAGCGCGCGTTTTCCAGTCGGCACCGAGGCCGTTGTGGCAGACATAGCAGAACGTAAAGATCATCTGCGCTTCGGCCTCGTGGATCTTCGCTTTCGGATTGAGCGGCTCAATACCACAAGCCATACGAAAGCGACGTGCCAGTTCGCGTAGCACGCCAGCGGTATCGTAGTAAACGCCGTCGAAAAGTTGTGTGCTTTCGACCTTTTCGATGTCTCGGTCAACGTTTCCTGAGGATGTAGCCATCAGTTCGCACTCCGGTTGTTTGGATGGTGACACCCTTACCTTCCCTACGCGCGAGTATAGCAACATGAACTGAAGATACAAGTCAAATCTTCATGCTGGCGGGGTCTGGTACGATTTTTAATTCTAATAATGTGGACGGCCGCATAAAGCGGCCGTTATCTTTTTCAAATATGGTGGGAGGGTATTGGTGACTCTGGATTGGCAAACCAACATTCCCTTTTACCCTGCTCGGGTCAAATATCTGAAACATCCCGAACGAATCGCCCGACGATCCGGGCTTTCCTATGCAGTGCACATAGCACCCTACGGAATCCCGAGTTTTCTGCGGCCCACCTTTTGCCAAGCTCATTGTTAGCACAGGTGCGCCAACTTACCAATGTGCGCGCATGATTGACAGACATGCCTTAATGATGATTAATGCCGTCAGTACAGTAATCGATCTCAAACAGATGGAGGCGCCTGATGCTGATTTCTCACGTACGACAGGCGACCCGCGTGTCCGCGGAGCGCACATCGGTCCTCCTGATCGATATGCAGCAGGGATTCGTCAGAATGTTGAGTAATGCCGTGCAAGATCACATCATCGCCGGTCAGGGTACATACTAGAGGACCCCTCCCGGAATGTAAACACGCTCCGCGCGCCGTGATCGAGCACAAACGAAGATGTTACCGAGAGATGTTTCCGACCGACTCTAAAGTAATTCTACGCGGGTAAGTATTTTCGAGACAAAGGGGCTTTACAGCCCCTTTGTCTACTTCAGTGGACCTTGCCGGATTCGAACCGGCCACCCCCTCATTGCAAATGAGGTGCTCTACCAAATGAGCTAAAGGCCCGTGAGATGAGGACTTGAGGATTATAGCCTAGCGATTGTTTCGAGCAAGTGCGATCGCGTGTTCGAGGAATTCGGTGACGGTGGAGCCGACTGATTCGAGCATCGCCGGGAACGACGCTCCCGCGTAGAGGCCCGGGATGGTGTTGATCTCGAGCAAGTATACAGCGCGCGGGGTCACCATCATATCGGCGCGCGAGAAGTGCGAGAGCTCAAGCGCGCGGTGAGCGGCGCGCGCCATGTCGGTGATGCTCATTTTTTGGATATGAGTGAAGCGGCTCGGAACCACGTGCCGTGCCCCCGCCTGCTCGTGCATATCGCGAGAAAGATACATTCCTTCTTTGAGGACATGCGCGGGCGGAAGCGCGTAGTGATCCTCCCCGCGGAATCCTTCAATGATGCCGACGCTCGCTTCGTCGCCCTGAATATATTCCTCCACGATCGCCGCCGCATGTTCGTCGAGCACATCGCCGATAGCATCGGGCAGTTCGATGATGCTCCGGGCCACGCGGATACCGTGTCCGGCGCCATCGGAAATGGGCTTCACGATGTACGGGGGGCCGAATTGAGCGAAGACCGCGTGCGCCATATCGGCGGTATTGAGATCGTTGCCAAGTGAGAACGAGACTCCGCTGGGCATCCGGATACCGGCGCCCTGGAGTATCTCGCGCGCGCGGATCTTGTTGAGCGCCATCGCCGAGGGCAGTGCACGCGATCCCGTATACGGGACACCCGATCGATCGAGGATGCGCTGTACCGTACCGTCTTCGCCGACGCCGCCGTGAAGCGCGTTGAGTACGACGTCGATCTGCGAGAGCGCGCGCACCGGAGTCGACGGCGTACCGCGCACGTGCCACATCCCCGACTTGTCGATGAGGATATCGCGCACATCGTATTTCTCTTCGGGCAGTGCCGCGATCATCGCGCCGCCGGTTTTGAGCGAGAGCGCATACTCATTCGACGTACCGCCGCGCAGCACTCCTACAATAGTGCGAGTCATGAATGAATTATATCACTGCGCGGATGAGAACGTTACCGTATCGGGAATTTGAAACGTCGCACTGTTTGGAAACCACCACGGAGAACAGCCGGTGACGTTGGCCACACTGAACGGTCCTTGTGCGTATGTGTTGGTCCCTGTCACGCCGTTGGTATCGCCATCGAACCACGTATAGAGAGTGCCGCCGTTTTCGTCCGACGAGATAATATGAACGAGTCGCTCCGCACCACCGTTGACCACCACTCGCCCGTCTACGCGCATCTTCCCTCTTGAGATATAAACTTTCCCGGTAGTAGAGCCCTGAAAACTACCGCTCGATATCGTGCAAATTGTCGAAGGAAGCGCGCCGATCTTTGATATACGAGCGAGCGCAGCGATCGAGGGATTCTGCACACGCCGAAAGATCACGTAGCCCGCTCCCATGAGTACGAGAAGGAGCAGTATGATCACCGCATTTTTGATCCCGCTATGATCGATGCGATCCATGCGGAAATAATAGCACTAGATTAGGCGAACGATCGATTTGCACGGCGTCGACGATGCCAGCTAAGCGCTTCGCTCCTTGGAAACCTCTCGGTTTACCAACGGCCGAATACGGCCTGCCTTCCTACACGGGGAACTCCCGTTCCCCGACACCCTCACGATTCCATGGATCGTCGCGCACGGCGTCGACGATGCCATGTAATGGCAAATCGGTGTGCTTCGTTGTTGGCGAGCAGAATATCCCGCTCGTATGCAGCTATCGCCCGCGCATCTCCGATCAGGCGCTCGGGCTGATGCTTATCATTCTTGACCACGCCCACCACCGGAATTTCAATACCGGCCTTTTTTAGTATCTTTTCCGCAGCTCGCAGCTGAGCCGTGCCGCCATCCACCACGAATGCACGCGGCAGCGGCCACTCGGCGTGATTGAGGCGCCGTTCGAGCGCTTCGGTGAGCGCCGCTACATCGTTGTTGCCGGTAGTCTTGATCTTAAACTTTCGATATGCAGCTTTGTAGGCGGCACCATTGTCTATCACGGTCATGACCGCCACGGTCTCTTGGCCTGATGTGTGCGCCACGTCGAACGCTTCGATGCGTGTGCCGCCGCCGGCCGATACGCGCTCATTCTTTATGAGCGAGACATCCTTGATGTGCTCGAGTGCCGAACACTGGCGGCGAAAGATGTCGGCTTTCTCATACTGCTGCGCTGCGGATGCCGCCTTCATCTCTTTCACGAGCTGCCGCTTGAGCCCTTGGAAATTGCCGGAGAAGAGCTGCTGGATATGACGCACCGTGACCGCATATTCCGACTTGGACATCTCACCCGAACATACACCCGGACACAATCCGATCTGCCGATTGAAGCACGGCTTGCAGACGCTCTTTGGCTTCGCTTTCTTTTGATCGACACACGGCGTGCACTTACTGTCGCGGAACGGAAATATCTTTCGCACGATCTTGATCGCTTCCTGCAGTGAAAGTCCCTGCGGGAACGGCCCAAAGAGATACTTAATGTTGGCATCGTCCCAATTCTGGTAGAGCTCGCGGCCGCGCACAATGAGCACGCGAGGGAAATCCTCTTTGGTAATGACGAGATAGTTGAAGCTCTTGTTGTCTTTGGATGCCGAATTGTACGGCGGCATATTGCGCTTGATCTCATTGGCTTCGAGGATCAATGCTTCGAGCACCGAATGCGTCTGCACGAAAGTGACCGAATTTGCCTTCCTCACCATCTCCACGATAGGCAGCGAGCGTGATTCGGCGAGATCTTTGGAGAAGTAGCTGCGCACCCTATCGCGCAGGCTCGCAGCCTTGCCGATATAGAGGATCGTGCGGCCCTCCTTAAAGAAGTAGATCCCCGGTTCGTCCGGGAGCTTGAATTGATCGAGTTCTGCGCGAGTCATATAAAACATCTTGCTCCGACACGACGGCCGGGGCAAGGACTGTGGAATGCGGACTTAGCGAATGAACGAGCTAATTATCGGAGGCATCACATCGTCCGATAGCAACGCACGCGCCTGCGCGCGTCGAATGCGGCGGTAGATGCCATAGTGATCGTCGCCGTACAGCCGGCAGAAGCCTTCGTACAGCGTCTCGAAAACGTCTTTCTTTCCCCAACGACGGGCCAGATCAAGTACCTGGTCGAGGTTGGGATGCGCTTTAGTCGTAACGTGCTTCATGACCTACCTCCCGGTTCATTTCACGCCGCTTCTCGGCCTGTTGCACACATTACGACGATTTATATGAGAGTCAATGACTCTGGGTGCGTTGTCCACAGGGCTCAAAAGATATCGCACAAACAACACGGGTATACTACGCTTTTAATGACTCGAAGGAAGTTTCCGACTACACTCACCGATCAAGGTGATTTTTTTTGTTTTCATAATCCCGCACAAAGCGGGATTTTTCTTGAGGTATGAAGTTGTTCCTCGAAGACGGTTCAATATTCGAAGGTACGAGCTTCGGTGCCGACACTCCGGCTGCCGGAGAGGTCGTGTTCTCGACCGGTATGACCGGCTACGTCGAATCACTCTCAGACCCGTCATTCGCCGGGCAGATCCTCGTGTGCACCTATCCCCTCATCGGAAACTACGGAGTCCCCGATCCGTCGCTCTTCGAATCATCGAAGATCCAGGCGGCCGGACTCATCGTCTCGGAATATTCCCCCACCTACTCACATCACGAAGCGCAGCGCTCGCTCTCCGAGTGGCTCAAGGCATCGGGTGTGCCCGCGCTCACCGGAGTCGACACGCGCGCGATCACCAAGAAGCTACGCGA
>CAIRSC010000057.1 GCA_903881205.1 uncultured bacterium
ACCGAAAGAAAAGGCCATCAGGAGCGATGGTCCAGAGAGTATAGTCGACTGAGAATGTAAGTCAACCCCATGCCTCATTATGAGTACTTTATGAAGCTTTGAGCCAAAAAATGAAGGCCGGCGGTGCGATGCACCGCCGGCTGGTTTTGGTCGATCGAGCAACGGATCACTTGAACCGTGCGTTCTTGGACCGCTTCGATTCGGTGTCGGGACGCATCGCCGCACGCTGCTGCTGATTTGGGAACGGCTGTACGGCGACATCTTTTACGCGGCCCTTCTTACGCCTGGCACAACGAATCACGCGAGTCAGTTTTTTGACCATCGTTCACCTCCAAAAGATCGGAGATTCGAGTGTACACATTTTCTCGGAAAATTTCCAATTCAGGCCGCGAGCACGCACATGCCGGCTGCCATGATCTGCGGCTCACCGTAAATCTTCTCCTCAGCGAACCACTGCTGGAAGAGAAGTACTTCAGCATAGCTGCACGGGCGCACCCACTCCCACCAATATGTGTCCTGCTTCTCGACCAGGATGAACCATCCCCACTGGCGAGCACATTCGCTCTCGAAGCCCGCTCTCTTGCCGTCGTACTCGATCGCCGCCCGCACATCCTCCGCATCGCGTATACACGCTTGTCGTTCGACCATATTCCTCTCCTTTCAAAGATCAGTGCAAAACAAGAAGAGACCCCATATGGGGCCTCTTTGGTTTTGCGGTTTGTTTTGAAACTTACGCGCGCGCCAAGTGCCCCATCGGTATTCCGACGATGACCTTGACGACGAGAAGTTGTGAAGTCAGTGACCTCATATATTCAAAATAGCAGCCCGCGGGATCTCGTCAAGTGCTGGCGTAAAAAAACCGCCAACACGAGCGTGTTGGCGGTTTTCGGTTCGATGAGAACAGCAATCGCAACTACGCCACTCGGCCGAGGCAAGAGCGCCGCGCCGCGTCTCGGTGCAGTTTACGCTTGGCTCGCAGCATATTGTTGACCGCCGAGAGACATGCATCGACGACGGCGAGGTCGACATTACTGTCATTCGTTGTGGCTTTATAAATCTGATCCTTGTGCTTGAGCCAGATCGTCACGCGCCCAACGCCCGACGCACCAACACCGCGCTTGGTGTCGACGGCATAATTCTCAAGGGTACCCACTATCTGGCACGCCGCCATGACAGCGTTGAAGGTGGCATTGACCGGCCCATTCCCGGATTCCTGCTTCGTTTCGTGTATACCATCCATATTGATGGTTACCGTTGTTGCATTCGGATGAGGAGACTGCCCCCATAAACCGAACGCAGAGATGCGACGGATCGGTGTGAACTTGCCCGGCTTACAAATGAGCGCTTCAAGTTGCGGATGCATCACGTGTTCCCTCTTGCTGGTGTGAATTTCCTTATGCGTACGCCAAAGAACAACCCTAAAGAACCAAAAGCCCTCCTGAGTGGAGGGCTTGGTTGTTTCCGGAATCTGGTTCTAGAGACAAGCAAAACCTCCACTCGTGGAAGTAAGGAGAAGACCAAGAAGGAGTCCTAAAGTTCGCTTGTTCGACATGTTTTGAGAATATACCTTCCCAAAAATGTGTCAATGAACGAAATCCCCGCCGATGTGGCGGGGATCTTTCATCGCGCGTTTAGATCGATCAGTCGGCATGCCAACGCGCAATTTTTTTTAGCGCTTCATCGACCCGAAACACGAGATTGACCTGAGCTTCAGGTTTCATCAACGAATGAATCTGTTCCGCGGACAAATCTTGCCCCACGCACCCTGACAAATGTATGAGGAATTCTTTCCGCAGATCATCGATGTCTTCGTTGATCCGGCAACGGGCCGGAGTGCTCTCCTGACTCCCACTCGCGCGGTCACCTGCCCCTAAAGAACTCGCCATTCTTTCCTCCATCGAATAGAAATTGGTTGAATGTTCGTGTGGCGATGCTACCACCACATTCTCAACTGTCAAAACGACACTACTTAGTCGCAGCGATGAAGCTTGTGTAGTTGAATTTCAGGTCTTGAATGGATTCTTCGAGAATATCGAGCTTGTATACCTGTGCTGCGGCGCGTGCAGCAATCACTGCAGTGGAAGCCGGAAGTTTTCCCGAGGCGAGATC
>CAIRSC010000058.1 GCA_903881205.1 uncultured bacterium
GTACAGAAGAAAGACCCGGAGAAGGTCGCACGTCTGCACTACAACCTGAAGCCAAGCTTCTTTCGGAAGCTGCTCGGCGATACGCTCATCTATACGAGCGGACACTGGAAGGGTGTCAACTTGCTCGATGCCGCCCAGGACCGCAAGATGCAGATGGTGGGCCGCAAGCTCAATGCCAGGCCGGGCGAGACCGTGCTCGATATCGGAAGCGGATGGGGATACCCGCTCGCGTATCTGTATCAGCATTTCGGTCTACACGGGATCGGCATCAGCATTGCAAAGGAGCAGGTGGAGTATGCAAATGAGCGCTTCGGTAATATGCCGGTCGCGTTTACACTTGCCAATTACACCGACTTTGCGACGCACGTCGATCACATTATCTCGGTCTGCATGATCGAGCATGTCGGCAGAAAGAATCTCGTCGGCTACTTCCGGAAAGCCCGAGAGTTGATACGGCACGACGGACGATTCGTCTTGCAGTACATCCGGTCGTACGATCCGCGCCGAGGGACGGATCCGTGGCTCGAGAAATATATCTTCCCCGGTGGGGAATTGGCCACGGCCGAGTTGATCCATGCGGCGGCCGCGAAAGCGGGATTCCGCGTGCTCAATGAGGAGTACTTCGGTCATGATTACGTGAAGACGCTCTGGGCCTGGTACCGAAATATTCTTCCGTTGAAAGATCAGATGATTGCGGAGGGAGCAGAGATGTCCTTCCGCATGTTCGAGTATTACCTCATGAGCTGCGCTGCATTCTTCAAGACCGAGACCGGATCGGTCGGGCAGATCACCTTCACGCCGCAGTCGGCGTAAACTATCCGAGCAGGTACTGATAACAAAAGGCGCGGCCCATAGGGCCGCGCCGCTTTCTTTTGTATGCGAGTGAATCATCCTGACATCATGAGGTGCCAAGACAGGTTTTCATTTTGTGCTAGTATTCGGACGAACTATGGAACGGAATTTCCGCGCGCTTCTGGAGGCACAATGGGATCAGCAGAAATTTCTCTGTGTCGGCCTCGACCCCTCGCTGGAGAAGATCCCCGAAGCCGTGCAGCGCGCCAATACCCGCGAGACGCTCATCGCTTTCAATCGCGCCCTCATCGATGAGACCAAGGACGTTGTATGTGCCTACAAGCCCAATACGGCGTTTTATGAGGCCTACGGCGACGAAGGGTGGGCGGCACTGCGCGAGACGATTGAATACGTGCACGAACAGGCGAGCAGCGTGCCGGTGATTCTCGATGCCAAGCGGGCCGATATCGGATCGACCAATGAGGGCTATGTGACGGCATCATTCGGTCATATGCGCGCCGATGCGATCACCGTGCAGCCGTATCTCGGCTCCGAAGCGCTCGCTCCTTTTCTTGAACAAAAGAATAAAGGCATCATCGTGCTGTGCCGCACTTCCAACGCCGGCTCGGGGGAATTGCAGGACATGATCGTCGACGGTGAGCCGCTTTTTATGCGCGTGGCGCAGCTCGTCGCGGGTACATGGAATCAAAATAACAACTGTGCACTCGTCGTGGGAGCGACGTATCCCGACGAGCTGCGCAAAGTGCGCGCGGTCGTCGGCGACCTGCCGATCCTTATTCCCGGAGTGGGAGCCCAGGGTGGAGATCTTGAAGAAACCGTCCGAGCGGGGCGCGATAAGAATGGTCGGGGATTCATTATTTCCGCTTCGCGCTCGATAATCTACGCATCCGGCGGCCCGGATTTTGCAAATGCCGCACGTGCAGAGGCGATTCGCATGAATAGCATAATTGCTGCAGTGGTATAAAATACGAATATATGGATGACGAAGGTGTACTCAATATATTGCAGAAAGTGGGCGCATTTCGGGCAGGGCATTTCGTGTTCGTTTCCGGACTACATGCCGACACCTATGTGAACAAAAATGCGATGTACCCGTACACCCGTGAGATGTCGCAGCTGTGCAAAACGATCGCAGAAAAATTTGCAGGCAAGCATATTCATGCCGTCATCGGACCTTCGACCGGCGGCATTATTCTCTCGCAGTGGGTCGCACATCATCTGACTGAGATGGAGGGGCGCGACGTGTACAGTACCTATGCTGATAAAGACGGCGACGGATTTGTGATCAAGCGCGGATATGATGAGCTCATCAAAGGAAAGAATGTGCTCGTCGTTGAAGATCTCGTCACGACCGGAGGGTCGCTGCGCAAGGTTATCGAGGCGGCTCGTGCTGCTGGGGCAAATGTCGTCGGTGCCGTGGCAGTGTGCAATCGCGGCGGGGTCACCTCTGAGATGATCGGCAATCCTCCCCAATTCATATCACTGCTCAATGTGCAGCTCGATCAATGGCCGGCGGCAGAGTGCGAGCTCTGCAAGGCGGGCATTCCCGTCAATATCGACGTGGGGCACGGCAAACAGTTTTTGGCCTCACAAAGCTAGCGCGCAGATATAGTATACTGAACGCTATTACAGAATAGCTATTTTTCTATGAAAAACATTTGGATATTGATAGTGGCGGCAATCGTCGTTATCGGAGGAGGGTTTTATTGGTGGCAGAGTTCTCACGCTCCGTCACCTTTGAGCGATGACGGGACATCGGTGGCAGTAGACGCGGCCGATGATGCGGCGGCCAATCAGGCACCGGCAACTACGACAGAACCAGCGGTCAGTATCGGAGCGGATGTAAACGTCAGTACTGCTCCGGCATCGGCGACCGTTACATACAATGGCTCGAGCTTCTCTCCTGCGTCGGTCACCGTCAAGGTGGGAGCAGCGGTCACATTCACGAGCACGGCCGGAAACATGTGGGTGGCAAGTGCGCCGCATCCTGCTCACACCGGGTACGACGGGACGTCGCGCGCTACGCATTGCGCTGCAGGATATACGGGAGCCGCTCCCTTCGACCAGTGCTCGGCAGGCACTAGCTACACATTCACGTTCGACAAGGTCGGTACCTGGCCATACCACAATCATCTCGATTCAGGCTCACACGGCACGATTGTCGTCGTACAGTAATCGCCTATGGATCGTAGGCGCATGACCGACTGGGTGCTTCGGACGGGGCTCGCGTTTGCGTTCCTCTATCCTCCGATCAACGCGCTCTCTGATCCGAGCACGTGGATCGGGTACTTTCCGTTGTTCATGCACGGTTTCGTTTCCGATACGGTGCTCTTGCACAGTTTCGGGGCCGTGGAAGTGATCATCGCGCTCTGGCTTCTTTCGGGGTGGCGCATATTTTGGCCGGCGTCACTCGCATTCGCCATGCTGCTCGCCATCGTTGCATTCGATTTTCAGGACTTTCAGGTCATTTTCCGCGACCTCTCAATCGCCGCACTCGCACTCTCACTGGCAATAATGCACGCGCCGAGTCGTTATTCATCGTCCACCAGCTGATGTAGCGGGTCGCCCAAGTCGGACCTATTTCACGTTTTTACGGACCGATACGTAGATGTCTTCGAGTGCCTTTACTGCATCGCCCGAGGCGATGTTGTTCTGATGGTAGATCCCGTTGGTTATGTCTCCGGCGGCCCAGATGCGCGGATTCGACGTGCGCTGCGTGCGCGGATCGACGACCACTTGCTTGGTCTCGGTGAGCTCTACCGAGCTGCCCAGCCATGCCGAATTGGGGATAAGACCGATCTCGACAAAGATACCGGTCACCGGCAAGAGTGTTTCTTCATTGGTGGTCAGATCTTTATACCGGAGTCCGGATACAAATTTTTCGCCCACGACAGTGGTCGTCGCAGCGCCAGTGATGATCTTCATGTTGAGGTGCATTTTTGCTGCGGTAACGGTGATCTCGTCGGCGCGAAATTCTGTCGAGCGATTAAGCAATGTGACTGTCTTGCAGTAGGCGAGCAGTTGGAGCGCCGTTTCGAACGCTGCATTGCCGCCGCCGATCACCGCGACATCCTGATCGGCAAAGAGTGGGCCGTCGCATGATGCGCAGTAGGTGAGGCCTTTGTGTTCGAATTCATCCGCTCCTGCGGCATCGAGCTTGCGGCGATTGGCGCCTGTCGCCACGAAGAGCGCGGCCGCTTCGACAGTCTCGCCGTTGGAGAGGGTGACGCTCACCTTGGTGTCGTCGAATACCACGGCGCCCGCGCGCATTGGAGATTTCACATCAAGGTATTCGCCCGCGTATTCCAAAACGTGTTTTTTGAGTGCATCTGCAAGGCCGGCGCCGGCGATATGTGGCGTACCGATCCAGTTCTGGATATCCACCGATACATTGCTCTGGCCTCCCCATTCTTCGAGGATCATGAGCGTCTTGAGGCGCTTACGAGCGGCATAAATGGCTGCCGAGGCTCCGGCCGGACCGCCGCCCACGATGATAAGGTCGTACATCATAGAATATAGTTCAATTGAAGTAGGTAAGCGGATACGAATTATAACGTATCACGTGCAGAAACGGCAGGGGAAAACCTCCCGACAATTTATTTGCGGCGCAGGAACGACGGAAGTGAGCCCCAGGTGTCATCATCAGTGTCGATAGGTGTTGATGGTGGTGTTGACGGGATCGTCGGACGTTCAATCTTAATGTCGATCTTTGATTCCTTGTTGGAACTTGCGTCCTTTCTTGCTTCGAATGCGACCGATGTATCAATGATCTTCTTCGGCTCAGGACGCGACTCGGTGCGTGCTGCCGAAGCGATCGGTGGCACATCGCCATCTTTGCGCGGCATCGGGCGGGCGGGCGTAGGGAAGAGATTCGGCCGTGCAGTATTTTCGGGGAAACCGGTCGCAATGACGGTGACGCGGACCTGACCCTTCTTGAGTGATTCGTCGGTGACCGCGCCGAAGATGACCTTGGCCTCCGGATCGATGGCCTCGGTAATGACATTGGCGGCATCCTGCACTTCGAGCATACCGAGGTCTTCGCCGCCGGCAATCGAGAAGAGCACGCCCTTGGCCCCCGTGATCGATACTTCCAGAAGCGGGGAATTGATAGCTGCACGAGCGGCCTGTTCGGCGCGCTTGTCGCCGATAGCGGTGCCTATTCCCATCAGTGCCGATCCGGCGTTGGCCATGATCGAGCGCACATCGGCGAAGTCGACGTTGATGATACCGGTAGTGGTGATGAGGTCAGAGATTCCTTCGACAGCCTGCTTGAGAATATCGTCGCACATGGCGAAGGCATTCTTGATGCCGGTCTCGCGCGAGACGATGGCGAGGAGCTTGTCGTTGGGGATGATGATGAGCGCATCGACTGCCTTGCGGAGTTCTGCGAGGCCCTGTTCGGCAAGTCGCAAACGCTGTGCGCCTTCGAATGCGAACGGTCGTGTGACGACACCCACCGTGAGCGCGCCGAGCTCGCGTGCAATCTTCGCGACGACCGGAGCTGCGCCGGTACCGGTGCCGCCTCCCATGCCGCCGGTGATGAACACCATGTCGGATCCCTTGATCGCATCTTGGATCTCTTCGCGTGTTTCTTCTGCGGCCTGCTTTCCGAGCTCCGGATTCATGCCGGTACCGAGTCCGCGGGTGAGCGTCTTACCGATGTGAATTTTCTTTTTTGCTTTTGATTTGTGGAGGTCCTGCGCATCGGTGTTGACGGCGATGAATTCAACGCCTTCTACTCCCGAACTGACCATGTGGTTCACCGCATTGCCGCCCGATCCTCCGACTCCGATAACGCGAATTCTCGCAAATGACTCTACATCGGGCTTTACTTGCTTAGACATATCTCCGACATAATAGCACTTTTACTTCCGGGACAAGATTGACAATCACTCATTCGAGTAACGCAGTAATACTTTATGCATTTTGCCTAACCACTATCTACAATTTTATTTCCAGCGTCGAAATCGTGTTTTTTTGTATGTTTTAAGCCCTGTATTCAAATCATTTGCTCAAAAGCTAACTCTTGACGAGAGCGTAGCTCGTATGCAAAATATCGAACAATTTTTTACGGCAACAAAGATCGGACACTCGACTTCAGAGATTCCCACCACCCTTCGATAACTTCGCTGAATGAATGAGTGCGTTCAGATGCGTCTTCCGCATATGCCCATCGGCAGAGTCCGTATGCGACCGTCCATGTCGCGTCGACAGTCGCTGCGCGCGAGAGCGGACCGATCTGCCCGATCTGCGAGGGAAGTTTGAGGATCATTCGTGCTACATCGGAGACGGAAGTAAGTCCCGACCCACCGCCGGTGATCACGATGCCGGCGGGCAAAAGGCGTGAGCGATTGATGCTACGTAAATGTGTGTTCACCAACGTGAACATGTCTTTGAGCGAGCCGCCGACGATCGCCGCCATTTTGCGCTCAGAGATATCGCTCCCGGTCACGCCGCCGCGCTTGGCTGATTCGGCCTCCTGCAAGGGAAGCTGGAAGGAGAGTGCAATGGTGTTGGTGATGTCACCCGAGCCCGTCGGAAATACTTTGATCGAGACAGGCGTGTCATTGTCGAATACGATCACCGAAAGGGTTTCAGAGCCTATATTTGCTAATACAACGCCGGCCGTTTTCTGTGCCTTGGTGAGGGTCACCAGGCTAGCAGCCAGCGGCGACGCCATGACTCCTTCCACCTCGACTCCCGCCGTTTCGACCGCCTCTATGAGGTCGTCGTGATGCTGGGTGAGCATGGTGATAAGGAGTGTATCGATCGAGAGCTTGGTGCCCTGGAGCCCTTGCGGCTTGCCAAACACTTTCGATCCGTCGACGCGGTACTCGAGCAGAATGGTATGAATGATCGTACGATTGGTGAGTTTCCCAGCCGCCCGCTTCTCGCTCTCGCGCAGTGCGCGGTCGATATCTTTATCCGTAACGATGCCACCGGATACAGTGAGGGTGACCTCCCCGGAAGAGCGGAATTCGTCGAGGCCCACGCCGCCCATGGCGACACGCGCATTCTTCACATTCACCTTGGCGGCCGAGCTTGCACGCGCGAGCGCCTCACGGATCGAACGGCCCGCTTCGTTCTTGTCGATGATGTAGCCGTGACGCATGCCGCGCGATGTCGCGGTCCCGGTGCCGATCACCTGCATCGGTAGATCTGGTCGGTCATTGGGAGCGGCGATGACCACCTTCACGTGGTAGGTGCCGATGTCGATTCCCGTATAGTACGAACGCATCGTGCCAGTATACCTCGCCCGCACGGAAAAGCAGGGCTCTGTTCGTGGATATTCGCTGTCTGTTGAGGATAGTGAGCAAAATGAATGCATGTGCATTCATTTTCGAACGACGCAAATGGCAAAAGGTGTTACGCCTTTTCAGCGAGGCCAAATTTCCGTAACACCTTTTGTTCCTCAGCCTCCATTTTGTCGCTGTGATCGAGTCCCTTCAGATGAAAGAGGCCGTGTACATATAAAAGTGCGATGCGCTGTTTCGCAGAGACGCCGAATTGTCGCGCCTCTCGCTCAGCCTTTCGAATATTGAGAAAGATCTCGCCTTCGCCCGGAAAGATCGGGAATGAAAGTACGTTGGGATAGTACGTTTTGTTTCGATGTTCTTTGTTGAGTCGCTGTACGAGCTTGTCACCGCAGAGGACCAGTGAGAGCTGGTAGTTCTTGCCAAGCACCGCCACCGCCATATCTTCAAACGCAAAACGCGGCACTTTGCCGCGAATTGTTGTCTTTATGTCTACAGTAGACACGTGTTTGTTGTGAGTTAGCGGGCGATGGGTGTAGATTCACCAAAGCGTGCCGGAGTGGCCGCTGCCTGCTTGTTGGCCTCAGCCTGAGATGTGTTGCCGTTATCGCGGTTTTGGAATCCGCGGCGCAATGGGGTCTCCGGTGCCTTGCCTTCCTTCACGAGCTGTTTGAAATCAGCGCGGCGCTTGATGAGCTTGAGTGCGCGCTTCTTCTGGACGGTCTTCGACTTGGTGCGCTCGTAATAGCGGGTCTTGCGGGCATTCTTGACCAAGCCGGTGCCCTGCACGCGGCGTGAGAACTTGCGAATAACCGAGAGAGTGCTCTCGGATCCGCTCTTTGATACTTCTGCGTTTATAGACATGTGGGACAGATTCTAACACGAATAACGGCTAAAAAGCAAGGATCTTGAGGCTATGCCAGGGCACGGGTTTTCCAGGTGCCGACACGGTGTCTTTTGAGGTAGCCCGCGAGGTCATCGACGGGAATAGCTTCTTGGGAATTGGTAGATACTTCGCGTACGAGGATGGTATTCTCCATGGCCTCCTTATATCCCATGATCAGGATGTAGGGCACGGCGAGTTGCTTGGCCTTGATCATTTGCTCGCCGATGCGCTCGTGCAAAAGCGACTGATGCACAGGGATCGACTCCCTCCGGAGCATTTCAAGAACGACGAGCGAGCGTCGGCGCGCCTCTCCACCGAGGTGCGCGAAGTACATCGCCGGAAGGCCCTGTACGACGCGGTCGACTTTGGTCTTGCCGCGCACTTCGCAGTTGATAGAGATCACGGCAGCGGAAGATGGAGCTGCACTAAAGCGCGAAACGAGTGGATCATAACGACCGCCGAATGCGATTGAGGTGCGATCCCCGGTCTCCTCGTCGGGCACCGAGATCTCATAGAGCGAATGTGCCCAGCAGTCGCGCGAACCTAAGACGCTCGGTGTGAGTTCGTAGGCGAGTCCGTAGACTTCGAGATATTCGAGCAGCTCCCAGAACTTGCGACGCTCTTCTTCGGTAAGATATTCCATTGCCTGTGGAGCGCGCGGTGCCGCAGGGTGTCCGCGCTCAATGAGTTGCACCAAGGTGCCGAGTGGATCGATCGCTGCGCGCGGGCGCAAGGTTGGCGAGATGGATTCGATGTGTTTGCGCAGATACGCCGATACGTCGCGGACGAAACGGTTGGACGATTCATTGGAGCCAATGTTGTTGATTGCGAGATGGCGATCGGTCATACCGGCCTCTTCGATGATCGCGTTGGCCACCACGAGCAGTAGTGCCTCGGCCACCGCCGATGCAGTACCGACCACGTGCAGTTCGAGCGTTGTTGCCGGAGATCCCGCACCCTGCTGGACCACGCGGTATGCCAGTAGTCCTCCCGGCTCGGTGAGCCCGCGGATACTTGCGGCGCATTTGCGAGCAGAAGAGGTGAGTGCGCGCTCATCGCGGCGCGCGTAGGTGATCTCGGTCTCGGGTGTAGTGCGAGCGGCACGGCGCTTTTCGGTATCATCTGCCTTCATTCGTGCAGGACGCATGCTCTCGAGTGCAGAAAATCCGTAATATTCCGCTATGTTGATCGCCGACGAGAGAAAGTCGGACGTGTTTGCATGTTTCGTGTCTTTGAGGCGAATCATGATACGTGAGAATGAACAAATAATGTGCAGCGACGGTGGTTACTTGTTAATAATTCAATATCGCGCCTCCCCCGGAAGCACGCCTAACTTAGTAAACGGAAAGAGTCGAAGGAAAACACGTCCGACAATGTCGGAGCGAGGGAGGGTGCCCCATAAGCGGGAATCGGCAGAGACCTTTCTGTTGTCTCCGAGCACAAAAAATTCATCGCTACCGAGCGTGACCCGGATATTGGTGGCTCCGCCGAGGTCCGCGGGGTCGAGATAGGGCTCAGAGAGCGTAAAACCCTGCGGATTGGCGGCATTTATGACCGTGACGGCGTTGCCGGTGATGACTACGGTCTCTCCCGGAAGGCCAATGACGCGCTTAATGAGCGCTCGGGAGGTGTCCTGAGGCAAATCGAAGACGATCACATCGCCGCGTTGAGGGGATTCAAAGTCGTATGAGAGGCGATCGACGATCAGATAGTGCAAATTGAAGAATGTCGGCTCCATCGACGAGCCCGAAACGATATACGGAGCCGCAACAAAGAAACGAATGACGAGCGCGAGACCAATCGCGAGGATTGTGTATGCAACGAGCGAGCGCTGCGAGGAGCTTCTCGTATCCGATGATGCACTTTCCATCACTGGATCTTCCATGTGCGAATATAATACTCTATCTTCGGCATTGACACCAAATGTTTGTAATGTTGCATCGCAAAATTTTTAGAAATTTTTTCTCTGTGCAATTTTTTTTGAATAATTTTCTCTTTATTAAGAAATGCAAATTTATTTTGATACGAAACGCGTTGCTATACACGATTCTGTCTCCGCGTTACTATATGAGCACACACATATGGCATGGATCATCGTCGGACTGGGTAATCCCGGGGAAGAATACGAGAACACGCGGCACAATACGGGCCGTATGGCGCTCGAGGCATATGCCAAGAAGGCCGGAGCGCTCTGGAAGGAGGACAAAAAAGCAAAATTGCACTCTACGGGCGCATCCGTGGGCAAGAATCTCATGGCGCTCGTGCTTCCGGACACCTTTATGAACAAATCGGGCGCCGCAGTCGCAAAATTTGTGAAGTCGCAGAAGGCTGCGGAAAAAATGGTGGTGGTATACGACGATCTCGACCTCCCATTGGGCAAGATCAAGCTCTCATTCGATAGGGGCAGCGGCGGACACAAGGGAATTGAATCAATAGAGAAACAGGTGAAGACTCGCAAGTTCACCCGCATCCGCATCGGAGTGTCGCCGGAGACCCCGGGAGGCAAGCTCAAGAAGCCCCAGGGTGAGGATAAGGTGGTGGATTTCATACTCGCACCCTTTAAGTCGGCGGAAATGGACGAACTCAAGAAGGTGTTTAAAAAAGTCGGCGAAGTGATTGATGTGATCGTGACCGAAGGGCACGTGATCGCGATGAATCGCTTTAATTGACCTGAGCTGGTTGGCGTGATTATATGCCGTCGGCAACGCATTTGGGAGGAAACAATGACCAAAGCAAAAAAGCGGCGGTTCGTTTCCCAAAACGAACCGGTGCGGCTCAGAGTTAGTGTCGACCATTGCCAGGCTGGGGAGGTCGTAAAGCTCAAATTCCCGAAGGGCCTGCTGAAGCGCGGCGAAAAAGTCTGCATCAATAAGCTGGTCGTAGGGGCCCCGCTGCAAGGCAGGTAAACAACTACTCATTGTTGCAGACGATATCGAATGAGTAAGAACGAAAAAACCCGGACGCAAATGTCCGGGTTTTCGCTTTTCTATATGTTGGGCTTATACGACCGGCTTGAGCGTCATACGGCGATCCTTCGGTTCGAAGAATGTAATGGTGAATGGATACACCTTGCCGAGTTCGAGTTTCTGACGAAGTTCGTCTTCGCTGGCGAATTCGGATACGTGCACGAGTCCTGCCACACCTTCCTCGATCGAAGCGAGCGCGCCGTGCTTGTTGTACTTGATGACAACTGCTTCGACTTTCTGATCCTTTTTGTATTTTGCTCCGGCTGCCTTCCACGGGTCGTCGAGGAGTGCCTTGATCGAAAGCGACACCTTGCCGTCCTTGATCTCGATCACCTTCACCTTGACCGGCTCGCCGACTTTGTAGCGGGCCTTCGGATTTTCCACGAGCGCCCAGTCCATTTCGGAAATGTGCACGAGGCCTTCGAGTCCGTCTTCGATCTTCACGAAGACGCCGAACTCGGTGGCACCGGTGACAACGCCTTCGACAGTGTCGCCGACATTGTACTTTTCAACGAGCGACGCGCGCTCGGTCGAGCCGGCACCCTTTTCTGAGAAGATAAGCTTCTGCTCCTTCGGACTCGCAGTGATGACCATCACTTCGAGTTTGGTGCCGATCATCTTCTTGAGCTCAACGAAGATCTTATCCTTATCTCCGTCCGGTACGCGCGGGTAGTGCGCAGGAGAGAGCTGTGAAGCCGGAAGGAATCCTGAGAGTCCGTTCCAGTTGATGATGAGGCCGCCCTTGTTGGCATCCGTGATCGGAAGCTCGAAGACGGTCTTCTTCTGTGAAGCGATCTCCGCTTCGTTCCAGATGAGTGCCTGGCGAGCTTCGCGCAGCGAGAGCTCGATGTAGCCTTCGGCATTGTCGGTCCCGACTACCTTTGCGGTGACGAGGTCGCCGATGTGGACGTTCTTGAGCGTCTCACGAGCCGAGAGGTATTCGCGGCCGTAGATAATACCCGTACCGAACGGGTGCAGGTCGACGAATACGCGAGCGCGGCCGACGGCCACGACCGGTCCTTCGACGACGTCGTCTATCGCAGGGGATTTCGGTGCAGCGGCAAGCAGTTCGGCCATCGGGCCGCCCTTCACTTCCGGCACTTCCACATCTGCATCCTCAACAAGCACTTCTTCTTTGGTCTTAGCCATGATTTAGGTCGAACGGTGCGCTTCTACTTACGCTACAGAGTCTGTCGGTAGAAGGGTATAAACCGGACGAATGATTAATAAAAGTTCCTAAATTGCCCCAACGGGCACTTCGTTCAATATATATGAGTGAGACTGCCTCTGCAAGGAAGGGCTTTTTGAGTGCAGAAGATACAAACAGAATGACTCCGGGGACTGACCCGGAGTCATAGGCACGTCGGTCACTGTTTGACCGCTATTGTTTTGTCGGTATCGGTAGAGAGCTTGAAATAATCGGGGTTCGTGACGATAAACGGAGTCTCGATCTTACAGGGTCCGAGATCCATCCACGTAAGAGAGAGGCAGGACATCTTCGCGCATAATTTGCACCGTTTTCGCCGACAGTGTCATGTTCGTGCCGGGATTCGGATTGCGCTGAAAGACGACCGGCCATTGGTGTGCAATCGCTCGATCATCGAACAATATGGGCCAGTTGAGCGCGGTATCGCTCATCGCCTTGTTCAGGTGAATGAGTGCCAACGGCGTCATCGGTGACTCGCCGGTGCCCGCGAGAGCGAGCGATGTCGTGGAGACGAACGCAAGTAGTGCTGTCGCCAAGATTCGCATGACTTGTTCCCAATCCCTTCCATCTTGTTGATGCTTTGTACATCCTGCGGCGATGGTTACCGAAGGTACTGCCGGTAACGCTACGCCCAAATAGGAATACGTCAAAGGCTGCGGGTGCGTATAAAAAAGGCCGGGAGGCTTGCGTCGCGAAGACGTAGTTTCTCCCGGAGACCCCTTTCGACATGCCAGCGCGATACAGGGTCAGCGATATTTAAAATCCGTCATGGTTACCCCTTCGACAAAGAGCTGAAGTGATCGTCGCGAGCTATCTCCGGCGAATCCTCCTCCCGTTGCGCCGTGCGTTATGCGCATTCATTGCGATAATGCGGTTGCTCATGGCAGCGATCCTTTCTCATGAAGACCGTTTCCGGTCGGCATATCGGTCAGCTCCTCGAGCCCCGATATCAGAAGAATATGATGGTGAGAGTATCGGTCAAGGACCGTGGGTGCGTGTGGATAACAGAAAAAGTCGCTTCGCTCGCTTCGCTAGGCTATACTGTCGCCATGATTTTGACATTCCATGAAGGCGCATGCATCCGGGCATCGGCGGGCGACACTACTATAGTATTCGGCCCCGTATCGAAAGCATCCAAGAAATACAAGCCGGTGAATTTCGGCGCGGACATCGCGTTTGTCCCGCTCATGCATCCCGACATGAACGGCTCCGACGAAGCCGCACGCGGGGAAAAGAAAGCATTCGAAGTATTCGGCCCGGGTGAATATGAGGTCAAAGAGATCACGGCTGCCGGATTCCCGTCGGGCTCTATGTATGAAGGCGAGGGGCGTATCAATACTGTGTACTCGGTCCACTTCGACGGTATGAGCGTGCTCTACCTCGGCGCACTCGGTGATCTCGACCTGCCTTCTGAAGTGCTCGAAATGGATGCTCCCGACGTACTCATCATCCCGGTGGGTGGTGAAGGTACGCTCAATGCCGCAGAGGCAGGGAAGCTCGCGGTCAAGCTCGAGGCAAAAATAATCATTCCGATCCTCTACGACGACAAGTCGCTCAAACTCTTCCTCAAGGAGGCGGGAGCAGAAACAACGAAACCGGTAGACAAGCTCACCATCAAACCGCGCGACATCGTCGGCAAAGAAAACGAAGTCGTCGTGCTTTCTGCGTAAAATTGCATAGTATAATTGTGCGGTGGTAGTACAACGCACGATAGATAATCTCAAAGAGCGCCCGAAGCACGAGCGCAAAGCCGTCGCGTCATGGATCGCGATCGGTCTCATCGTTATTCTTCTGATCGGATGGGCGATCGTGTTCTTCAGCCGCATCCGTTCTGCTGCCCAGGATTCAAATATTCAGGATCAAGCAGCCTCAACGGTCCCGGTGCAGACGAATCCCGTCACGACCAATACCTATCAGACCGACGCTCAAATACAACAGCAGACCCAATATCAATCCCAAGCTGCAGCCAGCACCACCGTCCAACTCAACTCCACCACCTATTAATACAAAGGGTTACCCTCGGTACCGAGGGTAACCCTTGTAAACTTGTCAAAATACAAAACAAAAGACCGCCACACCGTGACGATCTTTCGTCATTCGGTGGCGGTCTAAATACGATGCGTCACGCGAATTTCAGAGATCCTTTCCGAGTATCGGTTCGGAAGTATCCTTCGAAATTAGTCGACGGACTCGGGATTTTCGCGCCCGGCTTTTTTTCAGAAAGGTAACCGCGAATATTCCATGATTCTCCGGAGCCATCTTCACGTTCGACAGAAGTGATTACGGCATCATAGAGCGTGTCCGCGTCCGTGCGAAACTCGACTTTTCGAGTGTTGACTTGACGAGAGTCAAAGAGTGCGAGCAAGAGCTCGAACTTTGACGGACCCGTCTTAATGTTATGCCTGACGGCAAGACGCGGCTTCACGGTGAAGTGAGTCATACGACCCTCCTTAAAGATCAGTCTCTTTTCTGAGGCAGAGACCGAGCCCCCTTATGCCCGAAGGCACGACCTGTTCATACGAGCAGGAATATGTGCATTATAGCACTAACGCATAAATTGTCAACTTCCAGTTTATGCTCACATAGAGCCTTTTTACGTAGATTGTGAAGCGAAAATCTGATACAATACTCACGCTATATGGCCGCAAAAAAGGTAGAAAAAGAGGAAGGAGAGCCGATTAAGCCCAACCACATCAACGTGGTTTCGCGCTCAATCTCGACCGAAATGCGCGAGTCGTACCTCGACTACGCGATGTCGGTCATCACCGCACGCGCACTTCCCGATGTCCGCGACGGCCTCAAGCCGGTGCATCGCCGAATCCTTTTCGCCATGCAAGACGCAGGCCTCACGGTGAGCGCCAAGACCCGCAAGTCGGCAACGGTCGTCGGCGATGTGCTCGGTAAGTACCATCCGCACGGCGACGCATCGGTCTACGACGCGATGGTGAAGATGGCGCAGGATTTCTCGATGCGCTACCCGCTTATCATCGGTCAAGGCAACTTCGGCTCGATCGACGGCGACGGCGCCGCCGCATACCGATATACCGAAGCCAAGATGTCGCGCCTTGCCGGAGAAATGATGGCCGATATCGACAAAGATACCGTCAACTTCACCGCCAACTACGACAACACCCGCCAGGAGCCATCAGTCTTGCCGACCGGCATCCCGAATCTCTTGCTCAACGGCACGCTCGGCATCGCCGTGGGTATGGCAACGAATATTCCGCCGCACAATTTGCGCGAAGTGATCGGTGCGGTCACGCATCTTATAGAGACTCCCGACGCGACGACCGAAGATTTGCTGCAATTCGTACAGGGTCCGGATTTCCCGACGGGCTGCATCGCTTTTAATCAAGCTGACATCAAGCATGCGTACACCACCGGTCGCGGCGGCGTTGTGGTGCGCGGCAATGCAGAGATCACCGAGGGCAAAAAGGGTGACTTCCAGATCATCGTCACCTCGATCCCGTTCCGCGTGAACAAATCCGATCTCCTGACCAAGATCGCCGACCTCGTACACGAGAAGAAGCTCGAAGGTATCCGCGACATCCGCGATGAATCGACCAAAGACATTCGCGTAGTGATCGAGCTCAAGGGCAACGCGCATCCGCAGGCGGTGCTGAACTATTTGTATAAGCACACGCAGCTCGAAGAGACCTTCCACTACAACGTGGTCGCGCTTGTCGACGGCGTTCCGCAGACATTGTCGCTCAAGGCGATGCTCGAATACTTCATTGCGCACCGCAAGGAAGTCGTCACACGCCGCACGCAGTATGATCTGAAGGTCGCACTCGCGCGCGAGCACATCCTCTTGGGTCTCAAGAAGGCACTCGATCATATCGATGAGATCATTACGCTCATCAGAAAGTCGAAGACCGTCGAAGATGCCAAGAATGGATTGATAACCAAGTTTAAGTTCTCCGACATTCAGGCTCAGGCGATCCTCGACCTTCGTCTTCAGCGCCTTGCAGCGCTTGAGCGCCAAAAGATCGAAGATGAACTCAAAGAAGTGCAGGCGCTCATCGAAGAGCTCACGGCGCTGCTCAAGAGTGAGAAAAAACTGATGGCCCTCATCAAATCCGAGCTTGCGGCAGTGGTGGAGAAATATGGCGATGATCGTCGTACCAAGATCGTGAAAAAGGGGGCGACGACGCTCACTGCGGAAGATCTCGTGCCCGATGAGGAGTCGGTGCTCGTGCTGACCCAGGGCGGCTACATCAAGCGCACCAATCCGAGCGAATACCGCAAGCAGAAGCGCGGTGGCGTGGGCGTCGTGGACCTCGATACAAAAGACGAAGACTTCGTGACGCAGTTCCTCACCGCCTCGGCGCACAACGACATTCTTTTCTTCTCCGATCGCGGAAAGGCATATCAGCTCAAGATGTACGATGTGCCGGAAGGACGCCGCGCTACCAAGGGCAAGTCGATCATGAACTTCCTCTCGCTCGAGCAGGGCGAGCAGATAACCTCGGTGCTCTCGATGCCAAAGGAAAAGAAGGCAGTTGAAGGACTCTCTCTTATGATGGCGACAAAAGACGGTACCGTGAAGAAAGTAGCGGCGGATAAATTCTTCGAAGTACGCCGCAGTGGACTCATTTCAATTTCACTGGAAAAAGGTGACTCGCTTATCTCGGCACAATTCACTCACGAGGGAGACGATGCGATGCTGGTGACCGCCAAAGGTCAGTCGATCCGATTCTCAGCAAAGGATGTGCGCGAAATGGGTCGCCAGGCTGCCGGCGTGCGCGGTATGAAGCTCGCCGCAGGTGACTTTGTCGTGGGAGCAGGAGTCATTCCAAAGGGTGCTAAGGGCGAGCTGCTCGTTGTCTCCTCGACCGGCTACGGTAAAAAGACGCCACTTTCTGAATACAAAGCGCAGGGTCGCGGCGGATCCGGCATCAAGACGATGTCGATCACGGCCAAGACTAAACAGCTCGTGGGAGGCGCGATTATCCTCGGCAGTGGCGAACTCGTCGCGATGTCCAAGAAATCGCAAACGATCCGCACCGGACTCGATGAAATCTCTACGCTCAGTCGCGCGACCCAAGGAGTACGCGTCATGAAAATGCGCGAAGGGGACGAAGTAGCGTCATTTGTGATATTCGAAAGCGACGAAGACACATCCAACTAACATTGCCCACAGAAAATACTTGCGGCGCGCCGAATGGCGCGCCGCTTGATATATACTGTAGCGAATGACTCCGCTTAACACGGCAGGTTTTGCGCATCCGGTGCGCAATGTGGATGCACTCGGCATCGAGCCCGGGCAGACCATTGCCGATTTTGGATCGGGCTCGGGCGCGTATGTGTTGGCCATTGCGGAGAAACTTCATAACAAGGGGCATGTGTATGCGGTGGATGTGCAACAAGATCTGCTGCGTCGCACCAAGAACGAGGCGCATAAGAAAGGCTATAAGAATGTCGAGATCATCTGGGGCGATCTCGAGAAATCAGGCGGATCAAAAATTGCCGATCGGCACGTCGACCTCGTTCTCATCTCAAATCTACTTTTCCAGGTAGACGACAAAGCCTCACTGCTCAGTGAGGCACGCCGAATTCTACGTCCCAATGGCAGACTCGTGATCATTGACTGGAGCGAGTCGTTTGGCGGTATGGGGCCGATCAGGCGCGCCGTCGTCACGCGCGAACGCGCGCTCGAGCTCGCACACGACGCCGGTTTTGAACAGGTAAAAGAATTCGACGCGGGCGCGCACCACTATGGGCTTATACTAAAACCAACATTATGAAAGGCTTATCCGTATTCCAGATCGTGCTGATGGCGACCTTCGCCGCACTTGCCGTGGGCGCGGTACTCATATTCGCGTTCGCTGTCGGCGGCAGTACTTCCACGGCAGTCGGTTCGGTGAAGATTTGGGGCACACTCGATGCGACCTCGTTCAATTCAGTCATCCGCCAGGCGGTCGAGAATGATCCGCGGCTTTCCCTGGTGACATACGTACAGAAAGATTCGGCCAGCTTTACTACAGATTTGACCAACGCACTGGCCAGTGGCACGGGGCCCGACTTGGTCTTGCTTGCGCAAGACGAAGCCTATGCCCAGGCGAGCAAGCTGACCCCGATTCCGTACACCTCGATCTCGCAGTCACAATTCCAAAACACGTTCGTCGAAGCGGCGAATCCCTTCCTGAGCTCCGGGGGCGTGCTCGGTGTCCCGCTCTCTGTTGATCCGCTCGTCCTCTACTGGAACAAAGATATGCTCAGTACCGCAGGATTCGCACAGGCGCCGCAGTATTGGGATGAGCTTTATGATATGGCGACTCACATTACACATCGCGATGATTCCGGCAATATTTCGAAGAGTCTTATCGGGTTTGGCGAATACGCCAATGTGCAGAACGCAAAAGATATTTTGAGCATGCTCATCTTGCAGGCCGGCGGCACGATCACGGGCCGTGAATCCGATACCGGCAACATCGTCTCCGCGATCTCGCCGAAGACCGGGGATGCGACTCAGGCGACGCCGTCGGCGTTGCGCTTCTATACCGAATTTGCCGATCCCTCAAAGGCCGACTACACATGGAATCGATCGCTAGCCAATTCCCGCCAGGCATTCGCCGCCGGCGACGTTGCGCTCTATATCGGGTACGCAAGCGAAAAGCCGCTCATCAAGAGCATGAATCCCAATCTCAACTTCGCACCCGCACCGGTACCACAAATGCGCAACGGGCCCCGTGCGACCGACATGGGTCGAGTGTACGCATTCGTAGTGCCGCGCACGAGTTCAAATCCGACCGGTGCCATCACGGTAGAATCAGTACTGACCGCGACCGACGTATCACTCTCCATCTCTACGGCACTCGGTATCCCGTCGGCCCGCCGCGACGTGCTCGCTCTAAAGGCGCAAGGGGACACCGACCTCTTCAACAGGCAGGCGATCATCGCACGCTCGTGGATCGATCCCGATCCCGTCAAGACAGAGCCGATTTTCCGAGATATGATTGAGAACACCACGAGCGGTACGATGCTTCTGAGCGAAGCGGTACAGCGCGCGGATCAGGAAATGCAGCAATTGCTGTCACAATAATATGAATATGATCTCA
>CAIRSC010000059.1 GCA_903881205.1 uncultured bacterium
ATGCACATCGCGGTCGTGAAGAATGATTTCTCATGGTATCTGCATCTGCATGGCGAGTACCACGTGCCCGGGGCGCCACTGCCGCCTCTTTGGATCAAGAACGGTCAGGTGGTCCATAGTATGGCGATGATGGTGACACCCGACACATTCACGTCGCCTCTGGAAGCGCACGTGATCATTCCGTCTTCGGGGCTCTACACGATATGGGGACAATTCAAGACCTCCTCGGGGGATCTCGTGGCCACGGCATTCACCATACGGGTGGAATAGATGAATCTGGAAAGTGAGAGAAATGGGGTATTATTGCGGAAAGCAGATATGAAAATATATTTCTTCCGCCGTCTCGCTTTGATTCTTCTCGCGATTGTCGTGATTGGTAGTGTGCCCGTGCAGGCACGTGCGGCCACTGTGGTGACCTTCACGACAGTCGGCCCGACCGCGTGGACCGTCCCGGCCGGAGTCACTTCGGTACAGGTCCTTGTCGTAGGCGGTGGCGGAGGTGGAGGTTCTGACATGGGCGGCGGCGGAGGCGGCGGAGGCGTGATCTATAACGGTGCATACGCCGTTACGCCGGGAGCTTCTGTCACTGTCACTATCGGTGGGGGAGGCGCCGGTGCGGCTGCCGGGGTCAGTCAGGCACGCGGTGTCAGTGGCGGCAATTCAGTATTTGATACGTTGACCGCCATCGGCGGCGGGGGTGGCGGATCTGAATACAGTTCGAATGCCGCTCCGCCCGCATCCGGCGGATCCGGCGGCGGCGTAGCGGGAGGTCTCTATCAAACAGGAGGTACGGGAACAGCAGGACAGGGAAATAACGGCTCATCAGGTGGAGGTACCTGGTATCCGGGCGGCGGCGGCGGCGCGGGCGGAACGGGTTCTAATCAAGAGAACGGAGGGCCGGGAAGGATGTATGCGATCACGGGAACCGCACTCTACTGGGGCGGCGGAGGCGGCGGATCGGGATATTCAAGCTGTGGCGGCAACGGAGGCATAGGGGGCGGCGGAGGCGGCGCCGTATGTACAACAACGGGTGGCGCGGGCATCAACAACGGCGCAGCGGGCGGTGGTGGTGTAATTAGCGCACAAACGAACACGCCGGGCGGCAATGGCGGCGCCAATACTGGCGGGGGCGGGGGCGGGGGTTCTCATTACAATTCAAATAATAAAGGCGGCAATGGCGGCTCCGGTATCGTCGTCGTGAGTTACGGTGCTCCGAGTATTACGCTTTCTCAAAGCACCACGATCACCGGCAGTGCCTCGGTCTTGGGGACCATTTCAAAAGGCTCGGGCACGTTCGTCATCGACGACCCGCTCGATCCGAAGAATAAATTGCTCTACCACTCATTCGTCGAAAGTCCGGACGTTATGAATATATACGACGGCATCGCACAGCTCGACAGCGGGGGATCCGCTACAATCACGTTGCCCGACTATTTCCTTGCGCTCAATAAAGACTTCCGGTACCTCGCGACTCCGGTGGGCCAATCGATGCCGAATCTGTATATTTCGAGCGAAGTCCATCGCCGTTTTTGGATATTTCGCCAGATCATCATGAAGGTATCCGGCGGTGCCGCCGGCGGCAGGGTCTCGTGGCAGGTGACCGGTATCCGCCACGATCCGTTCATCGTCGCCAATCCGATCATACCGGAAGTTGATAAGGGTCCGGGACAGCTTGTCGACAAGGGGACATATCTGTTCCCAGAATTCTATAAAAAATAAATATGCGACTGACTAAACACGTATCGAGATTTTTTGCAATTGCGGCGTTGCTGTGTGTCTTTGTATACACGGTCAGTGCATTCCCTGGCCGCTCGATGGGACTTACGTGCGGAACCGGGACGCTCGTTGGTACAACGTGTGTGGTGTATCTCACGAGCGGTACGAGTTGGACAGTGCCTTCTGACTGGACTTCCAAGAGCACCATATACGTTATCGCAGGAGGAGGTGGTGCTGGGGGAGGTGTAGGTCCGAGCGGTGCGGAAGGCGGCGGCGGCGGCGCCGGAGGAGTCGTGACGATAACAAACTACGCGGCGACTCCCGGTGCATCCGTAACCTATAGCATCGGCTCCGGTGGGGCTGGTGCAGCATCCGGACTTGTTAACGGAACGGCAGGATCAAATAGTACATTCGGAATTTACACCGCCACGGGAGGAGGCTATGGAGGCGGTTCCACGACTTCTGCGGGTTCGGGTAACGCCGGTGGCGCTGGTGGATCGGGCGGCGGTGGAGGCGGCGGAGGCGGCGGAGGCGGAGCGGCAGGCGCCGGCACTGGAGGACAAGGTTCAAATGGCGCTGCCGGAAATTGTTGCGGGCCCGGGACGGGCGGCGGTGGAGGCGGTGCAGGTGGTGCTGCTTCGGGTACTACCGGCGGTGCAGGGATAGTAGTAAATTCGACGACCTATGCGATAGGCGGTACTACCAGTGGCGTATTCGCTACACCCGCTGCACAGTCCGCAAATACAGGTAATGGAGGCACCGGCGCTGAGCTCGGAGGAGGTGCCGGCGGATCGGGCATCATTATCATTACGTATTCGGTAACCATTGCTTTCACCGGCAACGTGAAATTTGCGGGCAATCTCTCTGTTGTGGGATCGCTCACCAAAGGAAGCGGAACATTTGAGATCGATCACCCACTCGATCCTGCGGGCAAGATCCTCTTTCACTCATTCGTCGAAAGCCCCGATGTCATGAACATATACAACGGCATCGCAACACTCGACGAGAGCGGTGAAGCGGTCATATCGCTTCCGGCATATTACGATGCGCTCAATGCCGATTCGCGCTACCAGTTCTCGCCGGTCGGCCGGGCAATGCCGAATCTGTATATCAAGACCGAAGAAAAAAATAATCAATTCACTATTGCTGGCGGGGTGGCCGGAGGAAAAATATCCTGGCAGATCACCGGTATCCGCCATGATCCGTACATTTTGGCGCATCCGGTCATTGTCTCGGTGCTGAAAGGTCCGGGACAGATCGTGGGCAAGGGAGTGTGTATATTTGAACCGCTATGCAAATAAAAAAACTTTTAACAGGCATAGTTGTTGTATTTCTCGCCCTGGGACCTTCGGTCGTATTAGCGTATGGCCAGGGTTATTACCAGGGCTACTATCAGCCGTACTATCAGGGTACCTACTATGCTCAGGGTACGTATTACTCACAGGGCAGCTACCAGACTACGATCAGTGTGGATACGATCGCGTCGAGCAACGTGAGCGTTACGGGGTCTATTTCAAAGGGTTCGGGCACGTTCGCGATAGACCACCCGCTGGATCCCAAAAATAAACTACTCTTTCACTCATTCGTTGAATCACCCGATGTCAAAAATATCTATGACGGCATCGCAATGTTGGATAAGAACGGAGAGGTAACTATCGAGCTGCCGACGTATTTCGAGGCACTGAACAATAATGTGCGCTATCAGATCAAGCCGATCGGAGCGCCTATGCCAAATCTGTATGTGAAAGAAGAGGAGCACGACAACCGGTTCGCGGTCGCCGGCGGCGCCCCCGGCGGCAAAATTTCGTGGCAGATCACCGGTATCCGTCATGATCCGTACATTGAGGCCAATCCGATCATCCCGGTCGTAGAGAAATCTTCTACGACACTCGTCGATAAGGGCTCGTATCTGTTCCCCGACGGCTACAAAAATCGCACGATCGGCGGACTATTCACCGGCGTGAGTGCGGCAGTGCGCTGGCTCCTGCATTGGTTCTAAATCGGCCCGATAGCAGTAAAATGGACGGCATGCATTTCTCGTACCGTATTGCTGTTATGGGGGCGCTGTTGATCGTCGCGCTCGCGGTAGCGGGCCGGCCATCCTTATGGTCCGCATCGGAAGTCGACTCGATCGGACGGGGAAATCCTAGTTTTCAAGAGCTCTCTGATCGCTTCACGAAGCTAGCGCAGCAGAAAGGTGCGGTATACGCGTTTGACGTGCTGAAAAAAGCGGCCGTGCCGCCCGGTATCGACATGCATCTGATGGGGCACGTCGTGGGAGATATTCTTTATAAGCAAGAAGGCATCAACGGGGTCAAGGAGTGCACGCAGGATTTTCGCAATGCCTGCTCGCATTCGATCGTGATTGGCGTGCTCAATGAATTCGCTACGGGCGACGCGACGATCGCGAAGATACGGGCTGCATGCAAGCTGGCGCCGGGCGGAAGCGGTGCATACACGATGTGTTTTCACGGACTCGGCCACGGCGTCTTCGCGTACTTCGGCTACGACATTCCGAAAGCGGTCGCATTCTGCAAGCGACTCGGGACACCTGCATATGGCAATGAGGAATATACTCAGTGCGTCGGCGGGATGATTATGGAGCTGGTCGACGGCGGCGGCCACGATCATGATATATGGGCAGGTGCTCACGCGAAATATCTAGACCCGAATGACCCGCTTGCGCCGTGCGACCGCTCACTTATTCCGCATGACGCAAAGTCGTTTTGTTATATGTATTTGACGCCGCATTTGTTTGAGGGGGCGGGTGCTCAGCTGAGTAACCCCGATCCCGCCACATTCCCGGAAGCGTTTAGCTATTGCGATGCAATCGCCGATCCTCATCTGCGCGATGCGTGCTCCGGCAGCTTCGGCAAAGAATTCATCCCGCTGGCCGCCGCGCACGATATCAGATCCATCGATCAGATGAGTGATTCCGAATATAACGAGGCGATTGTGTGGTGCTCAATGGCTCCAAAAACAGAAGGACAAAACTCCTGTGTCGCTCAAGCGCTTGCATCAGTATTTTGGGGCGGAGAGAATGATCCGAATGCGTCGTTCAGATTTTGCTCGCTCGTTATAGAAAATGGGATGCAGGATGCCTGCTACGCCGAGCTTGCGCGCAACATTGCATCGTACACACATGAAGCGCAGCGAGATGCGCTCTGCAAGCGATTGCCCGTCGCGGATTTCGATACCTGTGAACAATCGCCTCACAACACGCCATGAGTAAGCTACGTATCGGCGCCCTCATCGTCTTCGTCGGCATTACATTGTTCGGTGTGTGGTTGTTTACGTATCGTCATCATGCGGTCACTGTAGTGCCGCTTACGGCGAATCCGCACGTTCAAGAAGCGTATTGGAAAGGACGGATCTCTGCGGTAGGTCCCGTGCGCGCGTACAGTGAGTTTGGGAATGCAGTGCAAGATCTGACGCCCCAGAAGCAGCATGAGGATGCGCATGCGTTCGGCGGCGCGCTGTATCAGATCGCGGGAGTGGGCGGGCTCTCGACCTGCGACGCCCGTTTTTCATTTGGTTGTTTCCATGAATTCTTGGGTCGTGCGATAGCGGCACTCGGACTTGGTTCAGTGGGGAGTCTCAACGAAGGGTGCATCGAAGCGCTCGGTGCGGGCTCGCTGTCATGCCAGCACGGAATCGGACACGGGGTCTTGGCATATCTCGGATACACAGGCGATGATCTGAATAAAGCACTGCGTATCTGCAAAGATCTTCCGCACAATGATCCGATCGGCGGCTGCTACGGCGGTGTATTTATGGAATACAATCTGCAGACCATGCTCGGTACCGAGGGCCGCATCCGGCCGCCGACCTCGGACATGCAAGCTCCGTGCGACAGCGTCGCGGACGCATATAAGACCGCGTGTTACTTCTGGCAGCCGCAGTGGTGGCGACAGAACTTCTTTGTTGCAGGAATGACCGATGATGACCGCGCATACGCGGCGGCGGGAGTTTTATGTGCACAGGTGCCGGCGCCGTATACACGCACCTGTTTTGAAGGAATCGGTAATATCGCACCGTCCGATGCTCATTTCGACGGGGCCCGAACACGCACACTCTGCGAGGATGCATCGAGTGATCCGACGGATCGGCTGTATTGCAAATCGCTCGCGGCGGATTCACTCTTCGTCGGCGCCGGTGCGAAAGAGGATGCGACCGCGGTATGTGCGGATCTTCCGGCAGACCAATACCGGTACTGCATCGTGTATGCAAGCAATTCGGCGAATATTGCTATGCCGCTGGAAGCCCCCTCCCTATGAACATGAGAAATCTTCTTACATCCCCGCGACCACAGATATTCGTGGCAGGTATCTTTGTGGCGTTTATTGTTCTTATCGCCGGTACCCTTGCGCTGACGTATCGTCATGGCGGGTCGCCCAATCCGCTCGTTTTCAAAACGGATTATTGGCGGGCCAACATACAGTCGGTGGGTGCCGCGCGCGCCTACGAGGAATTGGCTCGAGACGTTGCCCGGCTTGACCCGAGCGATCAGCACGGCGCTGCGCACGCGTTCGGCGGTGCATTGTACATGGAGGAAGGGATTGGCGGATTCACCACCTGTGATATTCGTTTCTCATACGGCTGCTTCCATGAATTCATCGGCAGGTCGATCATCGACCGGGGTATCGATGTCGTCGGCACACTCGATCGCCTGTGCGGCGGAGATACTGCCGGCTGTCAGCACGGCATAGGTCACGGTGTCCTCGCGTATCTTGGATACGGTACTAAAGATCTTACTCAGGCGATCCGGATCTGTGCGTCACTGACCGACGATAATGCGCTGCAGGGCTGCGATGCCGGTGTATACATGGAATACAATCTGCAGACGATGACGCAGGGAGGATCGGCCACAACTGCGGTCCGCATGCCGGATTCCGGCGGAATGTATGCTCCGTGCGATACGCTCGCGCATGTCGCGCAAAGAGTGTGCTACCAGTGGCAGCCGCAGTGGTGGTGGGTCTATTTCACCGAGGCGCTGCACAGTGATCATGCCGCGGCGCTCTCGCGCACGGCCGCGCTCTGCGAGAAGGTAGCGGACCGGGGATCGAGGGAGGCATGCGTCGCAGGCACAGGACTCATGGCTCCTGTAGCGGGTAACTATGATCCGCACCGGTCCGCCGCGCTCTGCGACGCATCTTTTGGCGATGTGAATGAGCAGCTGATATGCAAAGGATATGCGGCGAATGTATATAACAGTACGCAATCATCAGCAGTCGCGCTGCGTGTCTGCGACGGGCTCATCGGTGAGCGGAGTTTGTACTGCCGGTCGTATGCGGAGGGAACGGCGAATATCGCGAATCCCCGAGCACTCCCCACATTATGATGATGCTGTATCGATTCAGTATGACCTCACATCGCTGGCGTAGAGCGGCGGCGGGAGTGTTGCTTATTGCAAGTATCTCAGGAGCTTTTTGTATCTACGGCCTGCAGTTCACGCCCTCACATATCGTCTCAAGGTGTTCGCGTGCGCAGTACCGTATGGTCTGCTACACCGACAGTATCAATGCGGTGATGCGGCATCGCGGACTCAGTGCGGCGTTCGATGTGCTCGCCGCCGCATATGCCGCAGACGCTGATTTCGCGGCATCTTGTCACGGCAATACCCACGATCTGGGGAATGCCGCCTACGAGCAGTACCATCGCACCGGCATGATCGAACTGACGCCGAAGGCCTCATATTGTGCGTATGGTTTTTATCACGGCTTCATGGAAGCACTCCTTGCACAGACACATGATCTCGATGAGGCCCGCGCGTTCTGCGCTTTTGCGGGCCGGCAGGTACCGGTGCCTGCCGGCTATGCTGAGGGTGCTTGCTATCACGGGATCGGGCACGGCGTCACCGACGGGTCGGTTCCGAGCGAATGGGGCAACGCCGAAGCGATGGCGGCACCGGGCTTGGCACTATGTTCCCAAGTCGCTCCGACTGACGAATGGCGCCGCCGTTGTTATTCCGGCGTTTTCAACTCCCTGGCTCTCTTGTACCGCGATCCCAAATACAAGCTCGATCCGCGGCACGATCCGTTCGGGATCTGTGGCTTGCAGGCGTACGACACCTTGGAAAAAGAAGCCTGCTACGGGGAAATGAATACGCTGGTCGTATTCATGGGACACAGGAATTTGGCGGCATCGCTCGCGTACACCAGATTTATTGCCGATGCACATTATCGGAGCCTTGCTACAAGAAGCGCGGCCGACTTCTACGTCAAATTAAGCGCCAGCGGATCCGCTCATATTTCCGTCGCAGATCTCGCCATGTGTCAGTCACTCGGAGCGCCGTTCGAGGATGATTGTATCGGCGGACTTACGGACGGCATATGGGAATTCGGCCAGCCGGGACGCCAATATGAACAGGCACTTGCGCTGTGCGGATCAAACGAATTGCCGTGGGATCGGTCGCAGGCTTGCTACGCACACATACAGGAGAGTGCGAGCATGCTCTATGGACCTGAGATCATCCCGAAGATATGCGCACTCGTACCCGACCCTTTTAAAGTGCCGCCGTGCACTCCGGATACGCACGTATGATATACAGAAGCATGTTCCGTAAAAAAACACCGATAATCGTCGGGGTATGCGTGCTCGTAGTAGGCCTTTTATGCACCGCTGGCATTCTGTGGCGTACGCATTCCGGTACGTCGACCGATTCCGCCGCCCGCCGGATCGTCAGTGCATGCAATACGATCGGAACCGATCACTCGGCATGCTACGAGGCCGAAGTCCCCACGCTGTATCCGGGTATGCCAGTCGCTCGTATATTTGATGTGGTGCGCGAAATACGCACGCTCGATTCGTCGTATCAGTTCTGCCACGTGCTCGGGCACAAAATAGGCGAGCGCGTGGTCGCGGAAGATCCCAATAGCTGGGTCGGTGCGATCCCGCTCAATCCGTCAGACGGGCTCTGTTCCAACGGATTCATTCACGGCGTCGTAGGAGGCAGGTTCCGTTCCGAAGTTCTCAATGATACGACGATCGAGAAGTTTGTGCCTGATTTCATCCGCGCGTGCCAGGCACATGACGCGTGGACCCCGTCGGACCTCGATCGCGCGATTTGCTATCACGGCATGGGGCATTTGTTCGATTTCATCACCGACGCGAACATCCCAAAAGCGCTCGATCTGTGCAGTCGCGTTGCACCGGAGGCATACAGTCGCGTCTGTATCCAGGGAGTTTTTATGCAGATCTACCAGCCGCTGGAGCCTGACGACTACCAGCTCATCGCGCGAATGAAGGTGAAGCCGATGAAGGCCACGGTCCGCACGTTCTGTGCGACCTTTAAAGATCCTATTTATGTCGGATCATGCCTCGAAGAGAGTTGGCCGTTCTTCCAGAAAGAGATCACTGACGGTAGCGGTGTTGCATCATTCTGTTCGGGCCAGCCGAATACGAGGGAGACGGATCAGTGTTACGTATCAATGTCTGCGATCATCGGGCGGATGTCGCTCGACGACTCGTCGAAAGCGGCGGCGGCGTGTGACCGGTTTCCTACGACTCATCGCGAGACCTGCTATTCCTACACTGCCCAGGCAGTACTCGAAGAGGACCTTTCTGATAGTCGTAAAGCAATCGATTTGTGCGAGCGAGCGGGGGATCCGGCTGCCGGGCAATGCATCTCGGATCTCGTAGGCCATGCCCACTTCACGTTCGGGAATAACACCAAAAAATACGACGCGTTTTGCGCCGCGTTGCCGTCGACATCGCGCTGTATTGATGAACGGTAATGATATGGTTACGCGAATCATACGGAGTTCCTCTCATTGGATGCATCAGCTAACAATAGCCCGCATCACGACCGGATTATTCTGCCTTCTGTGCGTCGTGGGGGTGTGTCCGAATGTCTACAAAACGGTTTCAATGCATAAAAAGATTGTCGATTGTAAGGGATCGGAAGCATGTTTCAGTCGTATCATGCTCGACACGGTAGCGAAGAACGACCTGAACGATGGCTTCAAATTTTTAGAGAGTGTCTATGCTGACACTCCTTCATTTCGACCAGATTGTCATAACTTTACGTTACGAGTTACACAAGTTTTATATCTACGACACCCAGATTACCTGTCATTACCTGTAGCGCCGGATATCGTAACCTGTAATTACGGTTTTTTGCAGCAGTATCCCGCCTCCATATTGTTGGCAACGCACAACATCGCAGCGGCGCAAACATTTTGCAAACGCGTAGCGCGTTCGATTGGGGGCGCCGTACCGGGAGCGGAGGCGGAGTGTTATCGAGGGATAGGCAGAGGATTGCCATTCGTCGACGCATCGTCGCAGGGTGATCCGGTGCGTATGGCAGCATTCGCATTGCATGCATGCAAGGAATTGACGTCCGACCCCAATGATTACGGCACCTGTCTTTCGGGATTATTTAACGTCATAGGCCGGACCGAGGTAGCAAGGCAATCGGGGCTTTCTGTAGAGGCGTCCGATCCGATGAGACTCTGTAAGATCCAGATCGACCAGGAAGCGCGCGATCGTTGTTTCGGGAATTTCAAGGCAACGGTGATATCTATGGTAGATGTGAACGATACTGCGTCAGCAGAGCACAGCATTCTCCGATTATACGGAGAAGGTGATTCAGCAACGACAAATGATGCAATATGGACAATTGGATACGAATGGGGACGTTCCAAGCTGGTCGCCGGTGCGCCGTTCGGGCCAGCGATTGCGGCTTGTGCAGCATTGTCTCCGGCGTCCATGCACGCTTGCTTCCAGGGAATATCCGTCGGCCTCGCAAAACACGGTGTACCGGGCGCGCAGCACATACTTATGATTTCCTTTTGTAAGGCTGCCCGCGCGGCGATACCGGCATTGATTGCTTCGGACTGTCC
>CAIRSC010000060.1 GCA_903881205.1 uncultured bacterium
ACGTAGCGCAGTGTAGTGCCCCAGGCTCGGAACCCGGAACGGCTGCATGCGAGGGGATAAGTACGCCGCAACCTACGCACAATATACACTGCAGTCGCGGGTCGTCCATCGTGACATGCTACGATTTGGGTAATTACTCATCAGCTCGTATTTCGTATGAAGCAAATCAAATGTTCGGAAATGGGCGGACCGGCAACGTGCAATGTGATCCTTACCGGATCGACCGCTCAGGAAATGATCGGCAATGGATGGAAACATCTGCAAGAAGCACACCCTGAGGGCGCGAAGAATATCATGAGCAATCCAAAGGAGGTCAACGACAAATGGATGGCGGATTTCTCGGCAAACTTTGAATCACTTCAAGACGCGTAACTAAATTGGCATTTACGAGATCAAAGACCCTCCAACGGGTCTTTCTTCTTATCAGGGCTATACCAACCATCAGCTCAAATATCCTTACAATGCTCCCGGGTCATTTAAATCGGTCAAATTACTGCTCATAAATAATTTATCGAAATATCGGAGACCCGAGTCCCCCGGAAAATCCGGAAAAACGGGGGACTGAGGCTTTTCGTAAAATCGACCATTTTTAAAAAAGGTACGTATTGAATCAGGGGATTTGTTACAAGAAACTTTCTGACAGAGATAAAGGGGAGAGCGAGACCTATTTAAATGCACGAGGAGATTCGAGCAGAATCTAATCCAAACCAATCCAAGCCGGCTCAAGCCATTCTGGCCAAGGTGCCTAGGTCTACGTGTCGCAAAAGATATATTGTGCGACGCGGTACCTAGATAAGAAAGCCCTGTTCCCACTACGAGGGCTGGCCGAGAGGACTCGTTTGAAAAGGACTTCTACCATGACTTCCTCACTCCTCTGCGACGCATTTTTTCTAGCTCAGACGCGTTTATATTCAATATGGAACCGGAGAAAAATAATTCAGATATTCAGGGGACTTCCACTCCCACTATCGGGAGAGGTGTGTTCCCTATTTCTGTGAATCCGCCGCATAGAAAACGACCGCCCCTTAGGGAGACGGTCGCTTGGCCGATGTGCTCATATACGACGAAGTGGATGCGAGCATGATAAAGACAGCCAGCGCATACGCGGTCACGATGTTGACGACAAGATTCCAGAACATCTGGCCGTACATATCCGACATCTTTTCATTGCCGGTCGGCGTCACGTTCGCCAGACGCATCCAGAGCTTTCCCGCGACCGGTCCGTGCATTAAAAATCCGATGATAAATGCGATCACCGCCGCGATGAGAACCGCCACATAATTGATCGGTAACATAAAAAATGACCCTTACTGCTAAACCTCCATTTTACCACTTCCCCGCCTCATTTCTTTGTCCCGACTTATAAACCTCAATACGGCGGCGATTAGCGGGAGAGAGCTCAAGCGGCAGATTGTCGAGGTCGAACCATGAGCGAGCCATGATCTCGAGATTGGGCCGCATGGCGAGCGATCCCTCGAAATCTCCGGTATAGAACACGTACACCCTGTCGCCTTTACCAAGCATCCCTTTATAGGTCCCGATCTTTCCGGCGATCGAGCGCACGATGAGCCCCGTCTCTTCGTGCGCTTCGCGTATCGCGGCAGCCTCCGCTTCTTCGCCGCGATTGATGCCTCCGCCGGGAAGCGTCCACGCCCACGGCGCATACCAGTGGCTCAAGAGAAGAATGCGCCGATCGTCGACGATGATGAGGCGTACGCCCTCGGCTTTCTCCCCGCGCAGCGATGCAAGAAAATGCCGCGCGGTATGTGCCGCGCCGATAAGCGAAAACGAAAGATACATTCCGACTCGTCGGAAAAGTGACATACGAAAAATTAGTTCTTCCAGGGAATCTCAAATTCAGCGAATTCGGGAAGGAGTTTGCGGCCGTAGAGGAGGCGCGCGATACATTCCGCATGAGAGAGAGCGCCGGTGAGCGCATTATGTGGAGACGGCTCTTTGGGAATACCGCAATAGATCATGACGGAGTCGAGATTGAGCGCGGAGCGACGATATTTCACCGGCGGCTGCAGTCCTTTGAGCACCATGTGCATGTAGCAGAGCGTGTGCACGTCGATCGTGCGATGCGCAAATGGCCAATTGGTGTGTTTGGCGCGTTCCGCCGCCTCTTTGAGAAAGTCGCGGTCGAACGACACATTCTGTCCGGCAAATGTCCGCTCTTCGACCGAATCGCTCCATTTGAGGAATTCGTGCGTAAGGTCGGCCTCGCTCGGTTTTTTGGGATCGGTGATCTGTTCGCGCGTGAAGCCGTTGACCGCGAGCGCCCCTTCCATGATGTGTGCGCCGTCCCACACGCGGCATTCCATATAGAAACGGTTCGTCGGATTGGCAATATCGAGTGCGCCAATACTCACGATCGAGTGCTTGGTAGGCTCAACGCCCGATGCTTCTACGTCTAGTACGATCATAGTGACCGCATTGTAACATTTATGAAGAAATAAGCCCTTTGCAGTTCTTCGCAGGGTGCAGACCGGCAGCTTGAGCCGCCTTTTCCGATGAGAACCAGCGGGCGTTTTGAGGGCTTATTTTGGCCACCCCGGCACACCAGGGATAGTAGTAGACGGTACCGGTCTTCGAGGCCTCCAAAAGGCCTCCTGGGGCCACGGATAGAGCCGAAGCTGCCGCAGAGGCCTGTACCACGGACACAGCCGGCCGGGCCCCTTCCAGGGCTGATAAACGCCCCAGACCGAAGGATGCCGCAGCGGCAAGCAAAATAAGGGCCAAAATGCCCCATTCCCCGATCCCCCGGTCAAGTACTGGCTTGATTTTCTGCCCTATATTCTGTATAGTCTGCATACGTAAGGCTCGGCGATATACCAGTACTATATCGCACTCCGAGGCCCTACCATTCCATAAAACATAACAACTATCATTTTATATGGCACATACCAAAGCAGGAGGAACAACGAAAAACCTACGAGATTCAAATCCAAAGTATCTTGGGGTGAAGCTCTCTGACGGCGAGATCGTCAAGCCGGGTCAGATCATCGTTCGCCAGCGTGGCACTGCGATCATGGCTGGCAAGAATGTGGGTGTCGGCAAAGATCACACGCTCTTCTCATACGCTGCCGGCACCGTGCAATTCTCATCCAAGCGCAAGACCAATTTCGACGGCCGCTCGGTCACCCGCAAGATCGTCCACGTTGTTTAGGCCGCACTTATCACGAACGTGATCTGAGACTCCGCGCCTGCTGCGCGGATTTTTAGTTGGTGGTCGCCCGTGGTCTTCAGCGGCTTCTCAAGTGTGATCGCGTCGGCCGCGATCGTTACATTCTTCTGCTCCTTGATCGCCTTCACAATATCTCCGGCGGTGATCGATTTGAAGAGTCCGCCCTTTTCGGTGGCACGGACCCTGATCTCGATGCGCATATTATTGAGCCCCTGTATGAGCGACTGGAGTTTTGCCTGCTCTTTTGCTCGCACTTCATTTTCCACTTTTTCGCGCGCCTGATACGCCTTCACCTTGTCGGCGGTCGCCTGCTCGGCCGCACCTTGTGGAATAAGGAAATTAAGCGCATAACCATCGCTCACCTCGATCACCTTACCGCGCTGACCTACCTTTCCCACATCTTTAAGCATTATCACTTTCATAATACTCATCCTACACCCATATGCATATCCAACAAAAAGCTATCGGGCGGCACACAATGCCGCCCGATATAACGAGGGTAATTTAAATTTAGACTGCAGCGCCTTCTTGCCTGATCAGCAGTTGTTTGCTGAACAGCAGCGCAACGATCACCAGGATGGAAGGCAATGATGTGAGCCAAATAAATTCTGGATACGTCATGCGGTGGTCATCGGCAGGACCAAAGTAGAACACCATCATCCACAACACCCAGAATATCAGGAAGATCGTTGTCACAGCGCGGACAAAGCCGAGGGTCTTGTAGCCGTCGGCATAGGCAGAAGCCGAGAACCATGCGAGCCAATATGCCACCGCCAGAATACCACTCGTATTCAAGATCCAAGCAGCCGACTGATGGTTCATGTAGCTTGTCTGAACTGCTGCCAGAACGAACAGGAACATGCCGAGCTCCAGCAGCGACAGAAAGCTGAATATCGCTGCAACAATCTGCGCAGGGCTTGTATCCTTATATTGGTATTCTCGCCACTGAAGCAACGAGTAAGGAATGGTCGCAAGCGCGCAAAATGCAATCGTGGCCTGATCGCGCGCAACCATGATCCAGATACTCGCACACGTGATCGTCCATGCAACGTACCACCATCGATTGTTCAAACCAGCTACTACGTTTCGCATCTGTGCCTCCCGTATCAGAGAACTATTGCGTATTCGCCGCAACCGCGCTTGTCGATTATTCGACACTTCCGAAAGTATGACACTAACACCGTCCCGCGCCAATCACTCCAAGGGGTCCCCTTGGAGTACTTTTATTGCTGCGTTGTCGTCGCGGTGGTCGGCGCAGGAGCAACGCCCGTCAGGATCTGTACGGCGCGTGCCATCTGCGGATCTTTGCCTGCCTTGATATCGTCGTCGGAGACATCCTGTTGTACGTCAGGAGTAAGGCCTTCGTGTGGGATCTGTTTACCGTCCGGGCCGAGCCAACGCGCGACCGTGATCTTGATCGAGGTGTCCGGTGTGATGTCGAAGAGCTCCTGCACGACGCCCTTGCCGAATGTGTTGGTGCCCACCGACGTGCCGATCTTGTAGTAGCGCAATGCGTCGGTGAGAATTTCGGATGCCGAT
>CAIRSC010000061.1 GCA_903881205.1 uncultured bacterium
ATCATACTCAGCGCTATCCCTCCAATTGAGGGATTTCCGAGTGCCGTTGAAGCGCCCATGAATACGCACCACTTTGATCTGATCGATACCGACGGCCACCCCATTCATGAGACAGGAGTCGCCGGAGAACTGGTGGTGAGTATTTTTTACGATGGTATGGCGCTTCCTCTCGTGCGTTATCGGCCGGGCGACCGGGCTGTTATGCACATCCGCACCGATGATCGGACCGTATTCACCGTCCTCGGCAGGACATCCGGCAACCCGATACGACTCTCTGTCGGCGAAATAGTTCAAGAGGAGATAGAACGGGCACTGGAGGCGGTCGCCCCGGCGATGATAGAGGATTTCGAGGCTCGTGTGCGCAGCACTACCGGTACTACTGTCCCGCATCTCGACATCCGCATTGTTCCCCGCCCGGGTACGGCTTTTGACGATGTGCAATTATTGGCCCGGAACATTGAGAGTGAGCTACATATTACGGAGCAACGTACGTATACTGATGGCATCGCCCGTGGCGCATGCATGCCAATAACTGTCTCGATTGTAGTAAAGGATGGACCTCCCGGCTGGAATAAGCGCCAACGACTCCTTGATGACAGAGATTCGCAATAGGCCGTTGCATAAAATCGGTCAGACTATAAAATGGTGACTATGAAGGCCGTCTCTCGATATGCACATAAGACCGTACTGGTTCTCTCGCTTGTCACAGTACTTTTTTTATGGGAACGTAGCACATCACTCTTGAAACGTTTTTCATTCTCAAATCCTAGCCGCTTTGTTATAGCTTCAGACACAACATGTCAGCCGGATACAATACGACAAGAGCATACGCAATCTCGGACGCTGTTTGTAGGATGCGGGGGATTTTTCTGAAATACATTTTTGTTGCCGTTGTCTGCATCTCGCTCCTTGCGGGCGTATCGGTATGGCATCGCTCAAAAACAGAGCACGTTATAGCTTTTTTTGCGACAGCACTCACGAACGCAAATATTTCAGAGCACGTCACTATTAACGGGTTCCATTATGTGGTAACAGGCGGGTCCGTCATCGGTGCTGACGGATATGTCGAAGGACGCACGCGCGAAATTGCTCTCAGACTTGCGTACGAGAAAGCCGCAGCACGCTACTCTCCTCGCATAGCGCTTCCCGGAATCGATATCGGCATGCTACGTAGCACCACTGATGAGCTCTCGCAACTTGCGGTAACACTTGCGCTTCGACAGCGAAACTCACTCACCGAAGACATGGTGAGGCGCGACTTGTATCCAACAGGCTTCCTCACAGCGGTCGCACATGCGGAGGAGACACGTCGTTCATTCTTATTGAGCGGAAGTGAGGTCGACGCTCGCGCTTACGAACAAACCCAAATGAATGCATTGCAAAGTTTCACCCTCGATAGTAATGCATTCGCCCGAGCGTTTTCTGTGATTGTACCGGGAGACATCCCCGAATACGCTACCGAGCGGACAATCGTGGAACGACCAGACATCCTTGCGGCAATAACAAAGCTTCAAATGAGTATGGAGGAGACCGGTGCGGACGTCCGCCGGCGCATCGCATGTGTACGGGGCGCAACACAGCAATGTGATACAGGGGATATTACTCTGCCCCCCCTACCCCAGGCATCCGGACCAACCATACATATCGAAGACCTTGCCCTATCTAAAGATGTGCACTCCATCCTTACAGAGGCAGGTGCTCAATTCTCTGACGATCACTACTATGTGCTCGAAAAAAGCGCGTGCATCTCATTACTATCCCGCGGCGCCCCCCTCTTCTCTTTCACGTACGATACTCTGGACAACGGCACTATCGCATCTTCGTCATCCCCCGTTTTTGTCGGCGATATCCACTTTATAGACAGCAATGTGCACGTTATGGTGCCATTCTACCGGTATTTTGCAGAAAAAAGCGTCCGGCTCGTGAACCTCAGCCCGACGACCTATTACCAATGTATGCAGAGCGATGTGGATCTTGGGGAGTTGTATATCTTACGCGATGTAACATCCTTCGCATCACGTGAGAACTTGAGCCGGTATGCAGCGGGTTCCGATAAGGTCGTCCTTGAACACTTTGAACGAAAAGCTTCCTCTCCATCAATTATCTCGCTTTCCGACATTGTGCCATACATGTACGCGGCGGAGCATTCCGCGATACCAGCAGAGACGAGAGATGCGCTTGTCGCGCTTCACTTGAGAATCAGCTATGCGAGTGATGGACTTTACGCGACGATGCGTGACGTGGTTCGACGGGGGCGTGTTGATATACGCCTCGCGGATCAAGAATCAGTGCCGAAAGAATTTGACGCGGAATATCTGTTTTTTACGCGCAGTGCTTTTTCAGCACTTTTTATGGGTTCGAATCTTTCTGCGTCCGGTATGCATGACCCATTGTTCCAAACGAATACCCTGCCGTTATCTTCGCAACCATATGTGTTTTACTCCTCACTTCCAAAAACAGCACTTATGAGACAGCATGTTATTGCAGACGAAACATTCTTCAGAGCGCTTTTCAAGACAATGTAGAGTAAACCTATATAGTCCCTTTATTAAAAGTCCCCGCCGGCGTATATGCACAAGCCTATTGAGTCGGGATATGCGCTCGCGGCAAACCAATCCCCGAGGGCGGGAGAAAATGTGCGGCCGGAACGGTATCGGACGGACTGTCCTAATTTTGCGCGTTCTGTATCTTCAGAATGAGGTCTTCACCGAAGATTGGGACAAACTTCGCGTAGACGCCGACTACTTTCGCTTTGAACGCCACTGTCTCGTCCGGAGACACTGTGACAATGGTCGTACCTCTTTCTTGGAGCGCGGCCTTGTTCTTTTCTTTCAATGCGATCGAATCTTCACGTTCGGCGATAGCTGCAGCACGCGCCGCTTTCATGAGTGCGCCTTTGTCTTGTGCCGAAAGTGAATTGTAGAAGCTATCGCTCGCGAGTATCGTTGTAAGGAAAAAGCTGTGATTCGTCTCGCTGACATAGCGTGGCACCGTTGAGGAACTTCCCGTATCTATTCGGGTGTATGGAGTTTCGATACCGTCATACGTGTCAAGAAGTTTATTTATCGCAGGACTTCCCTTGCCTGAATCCAACGGGATTGTAATCGCCCCGAAACTCTGGAGTGTCGCCTCGGACACGGCGCCATTTATCGTCCCGATGCGCAGACCTTTCAGGTCTTCCAAATTGCGAATCTGCTTGCTGTTCGATTGAATTGCCATCAGTCCCCCGCTAAATGTAAATGCGAGACCTCGTGCTGTCGTTGAAGCATTGACGGTCTCGAGAAGCTCGCTTCCGATGGGCCCATCGAGAACTTTCCCTGCCGCTGATTCACTCTTGAAAAGGAATGGCAATGAGAGCACCTCAAGCTCTGGGTCAACAGTCTTCAGTCCCGCGACAACGACTGTCGCGAGCTGCACCTGCCCGTCATCCAGAGCTTTAAAGACATCCGACGTTAGCAGGTGACCACTGTCCGAGCCGAAATCTTTTGGTCCCAGTATCTGAATCTCTATTGCCCCGTCGCTTTCCTTATTAAACTCATCGACAAATACCTTGTGTGCCCGATCGAACAGGCTGACCGGTTCGTGCGCAATAAGCCACTTTATTTGCACCGGTTTCGCTTTCGAAACAGACTGAGCAGCTGTCGATACACCCCGGAAAATCAAAACCGCAAGCGTGACAAAGAGCGCAACAATGACAAGGTATTTTAAGCTATTTGCTTTCACCATAGCGTCACAGAAACCTATTTTTGACTGTCGACGACGCTCTTCACGATATCGACGCCAATGAGCGGTGATACTTGAGCGTACACAGATTGCGCTGCTGCTTTGAACGCATCCTGTGCTTGCGACGAAAGCGTAGTGACGACGCTTCCGCGAGCTTCCAGCCGCGATTTTACCTGCTTGGACAAAACGATAGAATCCTGCCGCTCAACCTGTGCCGCAGCGAGAGCCGCACTTTCAAGTACCTTTCGATTTTGTGGTGAAAGAGAGTCATAGAAAGTATCGCTCGCCAGTATCGCAGTGAGGAACATGCTGTGATTGGTCTCGTTGATGTGCTTGGTATATTCAGTTTGCGAACCGAGAACCTCGGCAAGACGACTGTATGTAGTCTCAACACCGTCAATTGACTGTGTGTCGAGCATTTGCGATCCATTCTCAAGATCAAGGGCGACCGGGATGGCGCCCATCGCTTTCAATGTTGCCTCCGCAACGGGCCCTCCGGAAGTCGCAATACGCAGCCCTTTCATGTCGCCGAGATTCGCAATGGATGTGTTTCTTGTTGCGATAATGCGATATCCTCCGCTCATAGTGAAGGCGAGAGCGTGCGCGGTCGATGCAGCGGAATATGAATCGAGTATCCGCCTTCCGACAGTTCCGTCCAGTACGGGCATCATACTATCGTAGCTCTTAAAAAGATAAGGCAGTGTCAGAGACCACATTTCCGGATCCTGACGTCCGAGCGCAACCGTGTAAGCCGAAGCAATCTGCACATCCCCGGAATCAAGCTGCTTGAATATTTCGGCGTTAGGCACATCTCCTTTTTTATAACCAATACTATCCGGAGTCACTACCTCGAGAATCATTTGGCCATTGCTTCCTTTTTTGAGTTCTTCTGCAAATACCTGTGTGGCACGCGCGAACAAATCGACCGGTTGATGTGATAGGAGCCATCGAACGTGTATGGGAGCAGGGTTCGTTTCTACGCTCGCCTTAGAGGAAATGCGGGGAGCGACAATAATGGCTACTATAAGTATGAGTAGGCAAAATCCAACGCCGTACCATATCGATGCCCGTGTCATCATGACCATAATAGTATCATACACCTATTACCGAAAACAGATTTGGGGATACCTGTGATTGTGCAAATACAATCCAGTGGCATATAATGGACGCAATGGAAACAATCGGATCCGCCGCGCGGAGAAAAGTCACCCTCTTTGTGATTGGTACTCTTATCGGTGTCGTGGGAGTAGTCACGTATGGGCGGTATTTCTTTACCGGTCACGTGAGCGGAGCCGTTGCGCAAGTCTTGAGAGATAAGGGCGGCCTCGCTCTTGCATGCACACCAAAATCTTCTGACGATGAATTCTTCTTTGTAAGTTGCGGCGGAATCTATTAGAATACGGCGATGGCGAACGCCTCTCCAGGATTCGTGAGAGCATGCATCGCTCTTTTCTTCGTATGTATCGTTGGCGCAGTCTCAGTGGGAGAAACGTACACCGCCCGCAGACTGGCAACAGAATCGTATTTCTTTTCCTCTGCCCTCAGAGACGCGCATGTGAGTGAAACGGTATCTATTGGAGACAAGACCTATAGCGTTACTAACGGGATGGTTTTGTACCACGGGTCTCCCGTTTCGAATCCAGACACGGCACGAGCACTACGGCTCACATATGAAAAGAGCGCGGCGCGACGCAATCCCCTCATTTCTCTTTCCGCCGTAGAACCCGAGAAATTCATTGAGGCTGCTGGCTATCTGCAGGATACTGCCGCACTACTGGCGCAGAGACAGAAGCGGCCGCTCGACGCTCTCCTCGTGCACACATCGCTGTATCCTACCCGCTTCCTTGTTAGTGCGGCGCGAACCGAGAAAGCGCGCCGGGCCTTCCTCCAGAGCGGAAAAATGGATGATGCATACCTATATGAAAATGAGCTACGCTTAACCATCAGCGCATATCATGCCGATATTTCACGTTTTCGCAGTGCATTTCTCACGGCAGTCCCCGCGGACGAGAAACACTATGCCACCTATAAAAATACAGTCAGCAGAGACGATATTACGAACGCGGTGAACATGTTGGACGACGGAATGTCCGATACTGACCGTGTTTTTTCAAAACGATTATCCTGTTTTAGCGGGCACATCTCCGAGTGCGCGACCGCTGACCTTCAGCTGCGCACGCTTGACGATCCTTCCGATACGCACCTCTCTCCGATGGCGATTGCATTTGCCGAGCAAATTCGCACACTGAATTCAGATAAGGTAGGCTCCGATCTTGATCCGAAAAGCGATCCCCTCATTCAATTGTCGGAAAGTGCGTGCATCAACCCGCAACCAGGCACGGGTCTCCTATTCACCTTCCAAAACATGCTCCCGCTCCAGAACGTGCCGTCTTTCCACCCGCCATTTTTTGTCGGCGATCTCATCTTTATACGAAGTGCTACCTATGCATCATTTCCATTCTATTCATATTTTGTCTCAAACAAGATTGAGTACGTTCCCACACGCCCGCTGGCATACTACGAGTGTCCGGAAACCGCCCGCGACCAAGGTACTGTCACCGCCATCAAGACCATCCGCGATTTTGTAATTTCTTCGCACCTGAGCTCGTATGCCGTGGGAGGTCCAAAAACGGCGATTGAACAATTCGAAAAACTATTTACCTCGAGCCCTATCGTTTCTGAAAAAAACGCCATTGAGTATCTCAACACCGCCCTAACCCTCGTAGAAACAGGCCGCGTACCCACTCCTCTCGCGGACACCATAGATGAGCTCGTACTGGGAATGCGTGACAAGAGCGCCGGCACGTATCTGACCGCGCTCCAAGTAGCCTACTATGAACAGTCGAATATGCACCTCAGTGATGCTGGGGGTGTCGAAATCAACTTCGATGTTCCGTATTTCTTTTTCGCGAGAAGCGCCTTCCCCTCACTTTTTATGGAAGCGAACCTGTCTGCAATCGAACGTCATCCGGATTTCTTTCCCGCTAACAAACTCCCGGCAGACAAGCAACCCTTTGTATTCTATTCAACGCTCACGCAAAATTCGACACTAGAATCCGGAATTGTCCGCGATCTGATGTTCTTTCGCAAGATTAAATTGGGGGAATTCCCATCTCAGTAAGATCAGTCCCCGCCTCACCAAAAGTATCTGAATCACTTCTTTCTTTTGACTAGATCTCGTACGATATCCGTACCCACGATAAAACTCCATGTGCACCGCTATCTGAAGACGACCCATATATCCACGGGCGAATACTGAGGCACAAAGAGTCAACGGAATTACTAAAAACATCCGTCACCTACCACCTGTGATACAGTGATATTTTATGTCCGGGGCACACATTGCACACACCGAGAGCTCGCGGCAAAGAATCTTTGAAGTCTACCGAACGTGGGGTATACCGGAAACGTTTCTGCACGGCAACCGGATGCCCTCTTCCGAATTTATGCTGTTGCTCATGGCTATTCAGGAGCGTATATCCGGCATGAACGTTCGGGCGATACCTTCTTCGTTTAACCCTGACGATCCCACTCTTATGGCTTTCCCCCATACCGCAAAATTGGGGTGGAATTCCTGTGAACGTGCGATACGAAAATCCGTGTCACATGGAGTTTTATCGCGAGTGCCGCTTTTCTGGCAGACAGAACCAAATCTCTTTGCCGCCTGCCAAAAAGCCGGGGCACTTGTCCTCATAAATGATATCGGAAATATGCCGCTCGGCGCAGCTGCTATCCGCGACGCGGAAATTGATGCGATTGTGACCGATTCAAACGACGCTCTCACATTCTCCTCGTACCTCGCCAAAAGCGGCGTCCCTCTTGGTCGTCTATGGATAATAGTGCACTCCCCCGATAGCACTGTGTGGGAACTACCTGGCACATTGAGGGATAACCCCGTCAAAGTCGCGCAGGAAATTCACCTTTTCCCCGGTGTCACCGTGCTGGAACAATGTTCCGTACTACAAAATAAAAAAGAGTCTCACTTTCATGTATCTGACGGATACGAAAGCGAGCACGACGGAGATGTACTTATCCTATCAGGATGCGAAGATGCCCCCCTACCATTGCTAAGGTATGAGCTACCCATGCCAATGCAGATTCGGAAAGTCTGCACATGCGGGAAAACAGTATTTTCCGTAGGGCAATAACGTATGATGAGCTTCAATCAAATAAAAGAACTGGTCGCACTTACAACCGGCAAGGAAGGAGGGCAGTTTTACCGTCGCCTGTACGGTCTCCGTCCCGATGCGCCCTCCATCAAGATTAATTCTCTTGGGGATTGGGAATCGTTGCCGTTACTAACGAAAGATGATTTGCTTGCCGTACCACTGAAAGACCGTTCCTTTCTCCCGATATCAAAGATTGACCACTTGCGCCCCTCTTCTGGCACAAGCGGAAAAGGGGCACTCTTCAGCCCGCGTACTTACCTCCGCGAGATGGATTACCGTCTTGCCTACCATGACTTCAAGCGCCCGATTGTCTCCTACACCGTGCCCATGATGCCGCATTGGCATGAACAATTCCAGCAGGCACATGGTATCGCCGGTTGCTCAATCTCATTTGACCCGAAGAATCCTGCGGCATGCGCGCGGCTCGCGCGCATCGCGGGAGCGGACGCCCTTTCCTTCTTTGCTTTCCACGTACCTCTCATTGCCCCGCATCTCGTGCGAGAAGGTATAGCCGAGCATATCCGCTTTATCGAGATTGCAGGAGAAGCGTGCACGCGTGCGCTATTTGAATTCATGAGACAGACGTTCCCCCGTGCCCTCATTCTGCCCTTCTACGGTTCAAGCGAGGTGGAAGACTCCCCCATCGGCATGCCATGCCGTCCTATAACGGGCGACATGCCGCTTGCTCTCTATCACGGAAAGCCGAGCCACTATCACGAGATAATCGATCCGGACACGCTCGAAGTTGTAGAACCCACTCAGGACGCGGAGGGCGAACTCGTCATTACCGCATACCCGGGAGAACCGGCTTCTTTCCCCCTCATTCGATTTCGAACTGGTGATACCGTACGGGTAGTGGAAAATGAATGCGCCGAGCACGGCACATGGTCATTTACCGTACTTGGTCGGACGCAGATGGATTTCATCAAAATTCAAGGCGGCGTCCTGCGCGCGGATGAAATCGCTCGTGTATTGCAAACAATGCAAAGCGATGTAACCGACCGGTATGAACTTCATTGTACTGATGAGCCCGGTCATCATGGCCCCTTGTTCACTCCCCTCTTGCGTGTCGAGACGAAACGGCCGGTAGACGTCGCAAAGATCGCCGCTGATATTGCCGCCTCCCTACGCGTGTCTCCAACAATGACATACGCGGACGGCGTAGCAGAGGGACGCTATGCACGCCTTATCTGCGAAGAGTTTCATCCGGCTCCCGGAGCAAAGTCAAAACGGATTGTGAGACAGTAGGCGCTTACTACTTTTTTCCGTGTTCTGTAGAGAAACACAGCAGGTGGATACTCTCGAATAATCAGTACGCGTCGCATCGTTCTCGCACATACATAGAAGAATACGTTAGTTTGCTATACTTGCGCGATGACACACGCGGAGCTGATTGCGGAGATAGACAGGTTTTCTCATGAACACCAATTACCGGGTAATCGAATGGTTCCGACTTCCTTTCATCAGAATGACCGGACTTTGCGGGGGTTCCCGATATCGACTAACTGATTACATCGGTTCGCTATTACTGCTACGCTACGTATGGATACACTGACAGAGATCCAAGCAATCCAAGACACCCTAAAGTCTATCCGGTGCCGTATAATTCCTACCTCATTTGAAGCGGACGATTCGGCTCTTTCCGGCTTTCCATTACATCCACTCTCTCGCTGGGATTCATGCGCCCAAGCGCTTTCAGAGCTCAACCCGCACGGAGTCATGATGCGCCTGCCGCTATTCTGGCAACTAGAAGTCCTCTTATGGTACGCGAGCAGAAGTGTACGTGCCCCCGTTTTTTTAAATGATCCGGAAAATATGCCTGTCGGGGCTGCCGCTCTTCAGCTCGGAGGCATGGACACGGTAGTAACCGAGCAGCGTGACGCATCAACCTTTGCTGATTTTGTCAAAAAAGAAAACGGGGAGCTTCCCGAAAAATGGATTATAGTTCATCGTGCACAAGACAGGTGGGACATGCCCGCTTCCCTCTCCGGTTGCAAGATTGCACAGGAGGTTCATCTTTTCCCCGGCCTCCCTATCTTGTCTCAATGTGCTGTACTTATGGGGGAGAGATCGGATATCCCGCGTTTTCATATAACAAGAGGAAACCGATACGAATACGATTCCAAAGTATTCGAGACTGCTTCCAAAGACGAAATCCCCTCGTTCCGATTAAACATTCCTCCAATTACCACATCCGAAGTATGTTCCTGCGGGGACAGCGTCTATACACAAACCATATGAGTACATTTGATGACCTCTGCGCGCTCGTTGAGCGAGTAACTGCCAAAGACGCTCCCCTATTGTACAGACAACACTACGGCATAGAGCCGGATTCCGGCCCACTCCGTCTTGCGGATTGGAATTCGTGGCAATCGCTTCCCTTTATTGATAAAGCACTCTTGCAGAACATCCCGATAGAAGAACGGGTTTTTATCGAGTGGGGGGATATCAATTCTATTCACGCTTCATCCGGGACATCGGGCAGACCGCCGCACTTCAGTCCGTGGGTACGGCTCGACGGATACGAATACCGGAAACGCTTCCACACCTTTACGCGACCGGCTCTATGCTCGATGCCAATTCACCATCAGCATGAAAAATTTCTTGACGAATTTGATGTACATCCGAAACTTATAGTGTTTGACCCGCGGCGGGCGCGAGCTTCGGTAGAACTTGCCCGCCTTGCGGGAGTGGATTCGCTATTTATATTTACCGGACATCTAACCCTTATCGGACCGGAAGCTGAGCGACTGAATATGGGGAATGATATCCGATTTATCGAACTGGCAGGAGAATCATGCTCGCGCGCACTCTATCAGTATGCAAAACGAATATTTCCTCATGCGACTATCGTTTCTTTCTATGGCGCAACAGAAGTCGAAAATCCGCCCATCACCTACCCCTGCAGACCGCTCTCCGAGGAGGATCCGCTCGAGCTGCATCATCCGCGCGACGGTTACTATCTTGAATTGATCGATCCCGAGACACGTCAGGTATTGCCGATACATGAAGGTGTCGAGGGAGAAATCGTGCTTACAGCTGACACTAGCATGCCGCCGAAGCCCGCGGTCTCGCCGCTCGTTCGGTATCGCACTGGCGACATGGCCCGTGTTTTCCAAGAGATATGCTCTGCGCATGGGATGTGGTCATTCACTATGCTAGGGCGCGCCGCAATGGATTTTATAAAGATCCCGGGCGGAATACTGCGCGCCGACGAAGTCGAGCGAGTGCTGCGCACACTAGCTCCCGATGTGACCGATACGTTCGAGCTCCACTTCTCGCAGAAAGAAGATGCCGGATCCGTCAAAGTGAGCGTCACACTTCACCTCGAGCTCGCCCCCGACGCGGATCCTGATCGGGTCGCTCGTGAAATAGAGCAACGCATCCGCGTCGGCGCATCGTTCACGTATGCCGATGGTGTGGAGCGTGGGATGTACCTGCCCATCATCTGCGTACTCTTTGCGCCCTTGTATCGGGGGAAACGGAAACGTATGGTTCGCGATTAATTCAGGCGAAGTTTCAATTGACACTTGCCCGTGCTCCGATATACTTTTCACTATATGTCACATCTCCGACTCACACTCAGTCAGATAGCCACAAGCATCGCAGGGATCATCATCCTGGCATCCGTTGCCGGCACCATTCTCTATAATTTTTTGAACGGCCATTCACTCCCGATCAGCCGGTCGTCGAAGGCGCTTGCCCTCGCGTGTAATTCTCAGAGCCAGAATGACAACAAGATATATTTCGTGAGCTGTGGCGGCACGTTCTAACCACACGGCGGCATGCGCAGACGAACATCGGCCGCACTCCATGTTTTCGCGGTTCTGCTCGCCACTGCTTTCTTCATCGGTATTATTTCGACGCATGACCGAATCACTGTGGAACAATACATTTCCGATTCAATGCGCAGATACAATGTCACCACGACAGCGATAATCGACGGTCGGTTGCTGGATATCAAGGGCGATCTGGTGACCGAAGGAGCGACGACAGTTACCGGCGATAGAGCGACCCGGGCACTTCGTATCGCATACGCACACGTGCTCGCAGAACGCAGTCCCCTATTCGCAATTCCCGGCACTTTACCGGCCAACCTTACATACACAACCGATGAACTTCAAGGGACGGCGGACCAGCTGGCCGCACTGCAAGACGACAATGTCTCGGCGACCCTAGTACGGACATCGCTGTATCCGATCGATTTTCTCCGGGCCGCTGCCGCTGCAGAAGCAATGCGTGTAGAATTCATCGAATATCCGGATCGGCAGAACGAAGACCGGTACAACGAAGCAGTCGGGGCCGAAATATCAGCATATTTGTTCGACCTCGGTACATTTCGCGACGGCGTATCGCGAGCAATCCCCGACTCCACGAACCAATATGTTGCTGCCGGAAAAGTCATTGATAAGTCCGGGATCCTATCGGCCATCGACACGCTCCGGGCCCGGATACAGATCCAGCGTCTGAGATTTTATTCTCGGATGTTGTGTATCGGCGGATTCGCATCACGCTGCCTTCCTGAAGACCTGTCCCTGCCACAACTTCCTGAACCGGCCGTCCCCACGATCTCGCCCGCACTCATAGGAGAAGCGAGAAGCATACGGGCAATATATGAGAATATTCTCTCAGATCAATTTCCTGGCGGGGAGGTACGATTCCATAGTCCACTTATTATTCTGACGAACGGTGTCTGCACTGCCGATGCGCCGGGGTTACCAGCGTACGTTATCGCAAAGATCACCAGCGATACCGATTCACCGGAACTACAACGAGCGATCTATGTCGGCGACATTCGCTTTATTAAACTGAGCAACTATGCGAACCTGCCTTTCTATCAAAAACTGGGTTCCTTGGGCATACAGTACGTACTGAGCATACCGTCACTGCAGTATGAGTGTATGGATACCGTCCGCGATAATGCAGCTATTTATTTTACCGCCACTGTATTGCACGCAACTTCATCAACAGCCGATGTTCTGTATCAAGCAAATGCGATTCATACGGCGAACAGATTTGCGTCAGCGGGAAATTCGGATGGTATCCGCGATATTCTTTCGCTCCAAAACAACTCGGCACAATTCGATCTATTGATCCACGACATCTCACGTACGGAACGGCAAAATGTTCACCTTGTGAAAAACGGAGTCGCCGCAGATATGTACGCTTATAACCTGTTTCTTTCTCGAAGTGGATTTGTATCTCTTTACATGGCGAACAATCCTTCGTTTGTCGGAACGATATCACTCTTTAATACTATATATGTTCCCCCGGAACAACAGCCGTACTCATACTACTCTGCGGTATCATCCAGCGCTGAGCAACAAAAAATAGTCGAGGACGTTCATAGATACTTCTCGCTGCATCATCACGCGACTGCCCCGTTACAGTGAATCGCTACAGGACTTGATTATTGACTCCCCTAAGAGCTGGTGCTAGGTTCTACCCAGTGTCAATAGTTTCATAGAAGCGAGGAAAAAATGACCAAGAACATGCGAATGCTTGTATGCGCTCTAGTTGTGGCGGGACTGATGGGATACGCTCCCCAGTCGAAAGCCGAGGACGCATATCCGAACCGAGCGATAGAGATTATCGTGCCATTCGGAGCCGGTTCAGCGACCGACGTGCAGGTACGTATCGTTGCCGAGCGCCTTTCGGGGCGTCTCGGGCAGCCTGTGATCGTCGTGAACAAAGGTGGCGCCGACGGCGCGATCGCCGCGGAGTTTATCTCTCGAGCGAAACCCGACGGCTACACGCTCATCACTCTCACGAACGGTCTGTTCGGCATCGCGCCGCTCTACGGACCGCAATCGTGGAATCCGCTCACATTCACCGCTATCAGCGGTATGGCGAAGAATACGCAGTTGCTGGTGGTGAATCCTTCGTTTCCGGCCCGCTCTATTGATGAATTCGTCCGGTATGCAAAAAAACATCCGGATGTGCTCAACGTCGGGTATGGAAACACGTCGGGCAGAATGAGCGCGGAACTCATCAAACTACTCGCGGAGATTCGCATCGTCCCCGTCGGTTATAAAACCGGCGGCGAACGCGAAACGATGACGGATGTCCTCGGGGGTCACATCCCGGCGGCATTCCTGCTCACCACGGCCTGCCTGGGCCAGGTGAAGAGCGGAGCGCTTCGCGCACTCGCGATCGTGGATACCGAGCCGTTCGCGAGCTTACCGAACGTACCGACGATCGATTCGGACATGGCGGCATTTTCCGATATCGTTGGGATTCTGCCGCGAGGCGGAATTGCCGGGCCGCCGGGACTTCCTCCGGAGATCGCGGGGAAGCTTTCCGGCGAAATACAGGGGATTCTGAGCGACCCCGAGGTGCGGGCGAAGTTCCAAGTACTGGGCGCGGTCCCCGACCCAATGACTCCGGCCGAGCATCGGGCCTATATGCTCGGACAATCCGCCCGTTGGACGACCTTGGTGAAGCGGATAGGGATCGGATTCGACCCGGCTCATTGAATATCGGACCGTGACGATCGGCGGCGCTGCCAAGCGCCGCCGATTTTTTGCTTGGACAGTACATTCGTCGGGGTCTATCATGAGCCCATGCTGGAGCGTATCGACTCAGAATTATTCAATGACATAGCCCTTGTATACAAGGGCTTAGGGATATCGCGGGCACATATCAGTGCCGATATGGAAACGACGCCGGATATGCTCTGCGAACTCCTCGATGAGGCCCGGCCACAGATACCGAAAACGGATGTGCGGTTATTCCCCACATCATTCAATGCCGGCCCATCCCTACGTGGCTTTCCGCTGCCGCTCACGCATCGCTGGCTTTCTTGTGAGCGCTCTTTTTCGGAGATGCGCCCCACGGCGGTTATGGCACACCTGCCTCATTTCTGGCAGCTGGAAATTCCTTTACATGCCGCCTGCCGGAGAGAAAGCGCGCCGATCTTCTTCGGAGAGCCTGAAAATATCCCCGTTGCCGCAGCTGCAATCGCCTCGGCAAGCATCGACACCGTGATCGCCGGTGCTCCCGCATCGTTTGCGCTCTCATCGTACGTGCTTCAAAAACGTCTTCCTCTTCCTCCGCACTGGATACTAATCCACGATGCATTCGCCGCGTCGTGGGAGATCCCCGCACCGCTGAGGACTGCCGACGGTATGGTGTTCCAAGAAGTGCACGCGTTCCCGGGACTGCCGATCCTGGAACAGTGCGCGACACTCACACAAGCGCGATCCGCTCATTTTCACCGCTCGAATTCTTTTGTATGGGATGCTACAGAGAAGACTGCGTACATCACGAGCACCGGTGATGATCCGTTTCCGCTGTATCGTTATGTAGTGCCTTTTACAATCGAGCCGCTCCATACATGTGACTGTGGACAGGAAGTCGTCACTAGAAAACTATGACGCAGCTGCAACAATTGAATGACCTATTGGCGTATGCGACAGCGCACGGACGCGCATACCGCCGTATCTACGGCATGGATAAAGATGCGCCTGTACTCACTATCGGCTCATTTTCCGAATGGCAGGATATTCCGCTTCTCTCCAAGAGCGATTTGCTTGGCATTCCGCTGGCCGAGCGATCATTTCTCCCGATGTCGGAGGTGGACTACATTGCCGCATCATCGGGCACCACGGGCACATTGCCGCTTTTTTCGCCACGTACTCATGTGCTTGAATACGAATTCCGGCACGATATATTCCGTTTTTCGGGCGCTGCGCTTTCATCAAAGCTCGTACCTCATCAACAGGAATTATTTCTCAGCGCGGGCGGAGTACCCGCACCGGTCGTAATACTTGATCCGCGCAATCCTGCGGTCTCGGTCCGGCTCGCACAGGACGCGGGAGTCGAATCGATATTCGCATTTTTGTACCATATGCCGCTCATCATCGAGCACATGGTCCGTGCCGGTATCGGCGAACAGATACGATTTGTCGAAGTTGCGGGACACACCTGTTCGCGGTCGATGTTCGATGCAATGCGCTCCGCATTCCCGCACGCGATCATTATTTCGACATACGGCATCAGCGAGGTGGAGCGTTCTCCCGTCGGTCTGCCGTGCACCGCGATGACCGAAGAGCACCATGAGCAGCACTATCACGCAAAGCCTGACTGCTATCTTGAACTGCTGGATGTTGAAAGTGGTCGATGTATCGCTCCGGAAATCGGCTACGAAGGAGAGCTCGTAGTGACGTCGCATACCACGGAACCCGCCGCATTTCCCATGATCCGGTACCGCACCGGGGACAAGGTGCGAGTGACGGATACGAAGTGCGCTGCGCATGGAGACTGGTCGTTCTCGGTACTCGGACGACTGGAAACTGATTTCATAAAAATTCCCGGCGGAGCACTCAACGCGCATGAGATCGAGCGTGTGTTGAGAATGCACTCCGACACGGTGAGTGATGTATTTGAGGCGCATCTCTATGAGGACACGGCTGCGGATCGCGTCCGGCTTGTACTGCACCTGCAACCGCATCCCGGTGCCGATCTTAAATCCCTCGTGACGGAAATAAGCGACCAGCTTCGAATCGGCCCGGATTCGACGTACGCCGACCGTGTGCGAGCGGGCCACTGTTCCCCGATCGAGCCCGTCGTATTGGCGCACGACCCGTTGCGCAAACCCAAACGCATAATCCGGCATTAATCGTACGGGCTCGGAGCATAACGGACTTGTGCATAATCGCGCTTGCTCCGGCGTAGGCTGTTTGATAGTCTGCGACTATCATGATGATCCTGAAGCGCACATTGTGGAATGTCCGTACGGCAATTGCATCTGTCGTCGCGCTGATGGCTATACTCGCCGGGATCAGTCTCAGTGAGAGCGGATCGGCCGCCTTACACAAGATCGGCATTGGTCATACAAAGAACACGTTAGCGTCGGCAGGCGACGGCATGTGTGTCGCCTCGAGTAATGATCTGAATAATGAGGTGTTCTTTGTAAGCTGCGGGTCCTTTTTCTAGGTACTTGCCTCTCGATTGCACCGTGACACACTATAGGGGCATGGGGCGTACGTACTTCATCCTTATAGCAACCATATGCCTCGCCTTGTTTTACATAGTGATACGGCTCGATCGGACGCGCGAACACACGGGCACAATATTTTATACTAAGGCGCTTGGCGCTGAGCATATTTCTGCACATGTCACCATCCGCGGGATAGGCTATACCGTCAGCGGTCAGGGGGTCGTCGCGGACAATGGCGCTCCCGCAAGTGTATCAGCTTCCTATAATGCGGCGTGGGTCGCATACGCACAGGCACTGGCGCAGCGAAGTCCGGTTCTCGCGCTCCCGAGCGTCGATCC
>CAIRSC010000062.1 GCA_903881205.1 uncultured bacterium
CGCTGCGCAAGACGCTTCGACGGATCGGTCTTGTGACCAAGCATCACCGCTTCGATGTCCGACCATGAGAGCATGGTCAATTTAAGCAGATACTCCTCGACTGCTTCGTCTTCGCTGTTGAGCAAGAATTGGTACATCTCGAAGGGTGATGTCTTCTTGGCATCGAGCCAGATCGCACCACTTTCAGACTTGCCGAACTTCTTACCGGTCGATTTGTTGATGATGAGCGGCCAGGTGAGCGCGTAAACGGTCTTCTCGGTCTTGCGGCGGATGAACTCTACCCCTGCGAGAATATTGCTCCACTGGTCGGACCCGCCCACCTGCACGTCACAGCCGTACTCCTGATTGAGATGGAGGTAATCGTATCCCTGCAGGAGCGAGTAGCTGAATTCGGTAAATGAGATCGGCGACTCCTTGTCGAGCCGGTCGCGCACGATATCTTTCTTGATCATCGAGTTCACGGTGAAGTGCTTGCCGATATCGCGAAGGAATTCGAGCAAAGATAGTTTCGAAAGCCATTTCGCATTATTCGCTTCGATGAAGTCGTCGGACCCGAACACCTTGCGAATTTGCGCGGCTACGGCTTTGGAATTCTTCTCAATGGTCTCTTCGTCGAGCAGATTGCGCTCTTCGCTCTTTCCTCCCGGATCCCCGATCATCCCGGTGCCACCACCGGTGAGCAATATCACCTTGTGACCGTCTTCGAGAAACCGGCGTAGCACCAAAAGCCCCATTAGATTGCCGATGTGAAGCGAATCCGCCGAGGGATCGATACCGAGGTATACGGTGCGCTTGGCGCCATCCGTGATCTCTTCAAGTGTCTCCGAAGACTGTTGATACGCGTATCCCCGCTCCCTCAATACTTCTGACAATTTCATGCCAAAAATATACCATGGAATCGGACTTAGGCCTGCGGGTCTGGCATCAGCTTGTAGAGCTGTGCGATGTCCGCCATCACCTCAGCCGAAAGCACCATATCCGCCGACGCGATATCGCTCTTGAGCTGTTCGAGGGTGGTCGCTCCGATAATATTGGATGTGACGAACGGACGGTTGTTGACGAATGCGAGTGCCATTTGTACGGGATCAAGGTCGTGCTTCCGCGCAATCTCAACATATGCCTTGATCGCTGGCTGCAGGTGTTCGGCATTGTATCGCTCGCGATTGCGGTCGGTGAGAATGTGGCGCGCATTGGCCGGTCGCGCACCATCGAGATACTTGCCCGATAGCACTCCTCCTCCGAGCGGAGAGTATGGGAGCACCGCAATATTCTCTCGCACACAAATCTCAGAGAGGCCGATTTCGAAGGTACGGTTGGTAAGCGAATACTGATTTTGAATAGAAACTACCCGAGGAAGGCCCTTCTCCCGAGCCAGGCGAAGATACTCCATTACTCCCCATGGCGTCTCATTGGACACTCCGATAAATCGGACCTTGCCGCTCTTCACCACATCAGCGAGGCCTTCGAGCGTCTCTTCGATCGAAGCGGCGCCGTTCTCGACGACCTTCTCAAAGTTACGTACGCCGAAGTAGTTGGAAATACGGTCTGGTACGTGCACCTGATAGAGATCGATGTAATCGACCTGCAATCGCTCAAGAGTGCCGTCAATCGCCTTCTTTATGTTGTCGCGCGTCAGGCCTCCGCTTGAATCGCGCGTACCCATAACGCTTGCCTGCGCGAGGCCGGATACCTTGCTCGCAATGATCAGATCATTGCGCTTGCCGCTCTTTTTGAGCCAGTTGCCCACAAAGCGCTCGGTCGTGCCCTGCTTTATGCGCTCCGGTGGGATCGGATACACCTCGGCAGTATCAATGAAATTGATCCCGTTGGACGTCGCATAATCAAGCTGTTCATGCGCATCTGATTCCGCGACCTGCTGGCCGAAGTTCATCGTACCGAGGCAAATCTTCGAGACTTCCAGCCCCGTATTCGATAGCTTTCTGTATTCCATAGTCGGGCATTATAACAAATGACTCTTTATGCGCTGAGCTCCTCGCGGATATCCATCCACATCCGCCCCATATGATCCAGTCCTTCACCACTCTCTCCGTCGTCCCAAAACCCATCTCCGGGAGGATAGGTCGTTATATGCTTCACAATCTGTTTTCCAGCTGAGTCTATCAATGCTTTTTGCACTTCTACATGTTGCATGGCCTTTGCCCGCATGAGTTCCTTCATGACCCTGAGCTTATAGCTCTCGTCTTTGAATTCGGGTATCTGCAGATGCTTATATTTCGTCGACGTCTCCCATGCTTTGACCGGACTTCGTTGTGCTCTGATCTCTTCGCGGATCGCTTCGTCCGTATAGCGCGAGCACTGATACGCGTGCTCGACCGTCGGATACACGACTCCATCTATCTCGACGGCGTGCGCAGTGTATGGCGAGAAATATATAGCAAAGATCTCAAGCGGTACCTTTTCCATATGATATTACCGGGAATCGGTCTTCCCCCGCTCGCATTCTCCCAAGTGTGCATGGTCATTATAGGTCCACAATTTCCACGAGGTACCAAAATAGGTACTGTTGTATTTTATAACTGATATACCCGTGTTCTCCGTATTGGCACGGGACTGAAAGGCCTTGAAATTGGCGGGAGTGAGCGAATCTCCCAACATTACCCTGATCATGATAGTCCGCAGGAAGTAGCCATGAGTAACGACCATGAGTTTCTCTTCAGGGCAATTGTGTAAATATTCGAGGACTGCATCGGCTCGTGCAATAAGGTCGGTGTAATTTTCCCCGTCTCCCGCCCGCACATCCGGATCACTTTGGCTCACTCGCCACTGCTTCCAGAGGACGTCTGCCTCGGGGTCGGTATATGGCTTACCCTCAAGGCCGGTGGGTTTGATGGCCTCCACCAATGTGTCCAGGTATTCGATCGTATGACCCGTAGCTTTTGAGATCAATTCGGCAGTCTCTTTTGTGCGCGGCAACGGACTGCTGATGAGCGCATCGAAGGGGATATTCGCAGCTCGCTGAGCTATTATCTGCGCCTGTCGCTTACCCTCTTCGGTCAACGGCGAATCGGCCGATTGAAATATCGGCGCGATGTTATCCTCGCTCTGCCCGTGCCGCACGAAATAGACAATTTTCTCGGCATCTTTCATACAAATTACTGTTGTACCAATTCGGCAAAACGTTTCTTCACTTTTTCAATCTTCGGCTCGATCACGATCTGACAGTACGGTGCCGATGTATTCTGCGCATAATAGTCCTGGTGATACGACTCCGCGGGATAGAACGTACCGAGCGGAAGTATTTGAGTCACCACGCGTGTTCCATCGGTGAGACTGTCCTGAATATCTTTAGCGATTCGCTCCGCTACGAGCTTCTCTTCATCATTCGAATAGAAAATGACCGAGCGATATTGTTCGCCGACGTCGGCACCCTGCCTATTGGGAGTGGTCGGATCGTGCGAGCCGAAGAAGACGGTAAACAGGTCTTCGAGTGTGATGATCTCCGGATCATAGGTGACGCGAATCACTTCGGCATGACCGGTGTTCCCTTCGGATACCCGCTCGTATGTCGGCCGCTCTACGGTGCCGCCTGCGTATCCGGGCTCTACCCGCGATACTCCTTTGAGCATCTTAAAGATGGCTTCCGTGCACCAAAAGCATCCACCGCCAAATACCGCTGTTCGAGTCTCTTGCATGTACAGAGTATACCTCCGGAATCCGTGAAATAATACACCGTACAGCTCTGTACTAACCACATAACGCCCCCTTATTCCTATTACACATAATTATGCCAGCACGAATCTCAAGCTCGGTAGCGCCGCTGAAGAAATACATTGTCGCTCATAAAGTAATGAGTGGGTTCCTCACCGTCGTCGTCATCGGCGTCGGCTATTTCGGCTACAAGTATTTCAACCCGGTCGTTGCGCAAACGAGCTATGTGCTGAGCAATGTTGCAACCGGCACCATCGTCGCGGTCGTTTCAGGATCGGGGCAAGTATCCGCATCGGATCAGGTTGATATCAAACCGAAGGCTTCGGGAGAGATTACATCGATACTCGTCAAAGAGGGTCAGGTAGTGAGCAGCGGCCAGGTAGTGGCATATATAGACGCTACCGACGCACAAAAGGCTGTCCGCAATGCACAAACGGATCTGCAGACGGCGCAGCTCAACCTGCAAAAGTTGCAAGCGCCCGCGGATACACTGACGCTCACACAAGCACAGAATAATCTTGCCAGTGCAAAAGATAGTGTGACCAACGCACAGGACGCGCTTCCCAATGCCTACGACGCGGCCTATACACAGATCGATTCCACATTTCTGGACCTACCGAATATTGTGACCGGTATCAATACGATTGTCCTCGGCACAGATCGCGCACTTGGCGGATCGGGCCAGTGGAATATCGACTATTACGCCAACGCCATCAATACGAATACTAATTCCCTTAATGCTAGTACCGCCCGCCAGCAGGTCGTCGATAGCTACAACATCGCCAAGGCGGCATACGATAAAGCACTGGTCAATTACCAAAGCGCCAACAGGAACGAGAGCCAGGCATCGATCGACGCATTGCTCGCACAGACCGATCACGTGATATCACTCACATCGACCGCAGCGAAGAACGCCAGTAATTTCATTCAGCTCTATAAGGATACATTGACCGCAAAAAATCTTACTACCGCTCCCTTGGCTGATACGCACATCTCTACACTCGGTGGCTATATTTCAAAGACGAATTCGGAGCAGTCTTCGATCGAGTCGGCACAAAATTCAGTCAAGAATGCCGCTCAATCGATCGACAGTGCACAGCGATCGCTTGCCGAGTCGCAAGCCTCGTATGACAAAACGCTCGGCGGTCCCGACTCACTCGACCTGCGTTCGGCACAGATATCAGTACAGCAAAAGCAGGATGCGCTCACTGATGCCCAAAATACACTTGCCGACTACTCCATCCGCGCACCCTTTGCGGGCACGATTGCAAAGCTCAATCTCAATAAGGGCGACACCGTATCATCAGGCACGACAGCCGCTACCATCATTACCAAGCAAGACATCGCGCAGCTCTCGCTCAACGAGATAGACGCAACCAAGGTGAAAGCTGGACAAAAGGCAACGCTTACCTTCGATGCGATCGATGGGCTCTCGATCACCGGCGAAGTAGCGTCGATCGATTCGATCGGAACCGTTACACAGGGGGTGGTCTCATATGAAGTGAAGATAGCCTTTGACACGCAAGACGCGCGCATCAAGCCCGGCATGACGGTCAATGCGGATATCCAGACCGATGTACGGCAGAACGTACTCGTCGTACCATCCAGCGCCGTTAAGACCAGCAACGGATCGAGCTCTGTGCTGATGTTCGATCCCCCGCTCTCCAATACAGGAGCCGGCACCACGGGTGTCACAACGACGCAGACACCCACAAGCCAGCCGGTGACGGTGGGCATCACCGACGGCACGAATACTGAGATCACATCCGGTCTTCTTTCCGGAGATCAAATCGTCGCGCGGACGACGACGACCAGTACGACTGCCACTCCTGCCGCCGCATCCACGATACGCACAGGAGGTGCCGCGCGTGGAGGTGCCGGCACTGTCGGCGGAATACGCCTCTAATCATGATTGAGGTTAAGAACATAACGAAGACATACGGTTCCGGCGACACTGCTTTCCAGGCGCTCAAGGGAATATCATTTGATATCGCGGACGGCGAATTCATCGCCATCATGGGCCCGTCGGGATCGGGCAAGTCCACACTCATGCATATCCTCGGATGTCTCGATACACCGACGTCGGGGACCTATAAGCTCGACGGCAAGGACGTCTCTAAAATGGATGATGAAGAGCTTGCGGATATTAGAAAAAGTAAGATTGGATTCGTATTCCAGGCGTTCAATCTCCTGCCGCGCACCACGGTACTACGCAACGTAATGCTTCCGCTGATATACGCAGGGGTCGGCGAAGCGGAGCGCGAGGAACGCGCGGCGCGATCGCTCACAGCTGCGGGCATGACGGAAACGCATTTTTTGCATAAGAGCAACGAACTTTCCGGCGGCCAGATCCAGCGCGTTGCGATCGCCCGCGCTCTGGTCAACGACCCCTCGCTCATCCTCGCCGACGAACCAACCGGTAATTTAGACACCAAGACGGGTGAGATCGTACTTGGGACCTTTCAAAAACTCAACGAGGAGCATGGCCGCACAATCGTGCTCATCACGCACGAGCCTGATGTAGCCGAACACGCACAGCGCATCATTCATATTCGCGACGGTGAAATACTTTCCGACAAAAAGCACGTGCAGCGTAAAGCGCGCCAACACATTCAATAATATGACCATCAACGATACTATTCAGGAGACGTATGTAGCGCTTTCCGCCAACAAAGTCCGTTCGAGTCTCACCATCCTCGGCATCGTGATCGGAATCTCATCAGTAATCGCTCTCGTCTCGATCGGCCAGGGCGCGACCAAGTCCATCCAGGCAAGCATTCAATCGATCGGCTCGAATTTGCTCGTCATCACACCGGGAGCGCAGCGCAGCCCCGGCGGATTCGGCGCCTCAGGAGGACGCGGCAACGCAAAAACATTGACACTCGATGATGCAACTGCGATCGCCACCGTGGCCAATGTGAGCGCCGTCGCCAGTGAAGTCGCCGGCCGCTACCAAGTCACCGCGCAAGGCACCAATACCAACACGACGGTGACCGGTGTATCTGAGGATTATCCGACTATTCGCAATGTGCAGGTCGCCGACGGACGTTTCGTCAATGATTCCGACAGTAATTCGCTTACCAAAGTCGCGGTGCTCGGCCCCACCACAGCAGGAGATCTTGTAGCTGCCGGTACCGAACCGGTCGGGCAGACCATCCGAATCAACGGCATACAATTCAAGATCATTGGCGTCACTGTTGCCAAGGGCGGTTCGGGATTCACCAATGCAGACGACGCTATCTATATCCCACTGAAAGCCGCGCAACGATTCCTTTCGGGCAACAACTATCTCACGACGATTGATGTGCAGGCGGCAAGCGCCGACGTCACCACACAGGTACTCAACGATGCCACGCAACTATTGCTTGACCGTCACCACATCAGCGACCCGACCGCCGCGGATTTCAGCATTCTCAATCAGGCGGACATTCTCGCGAGCGCATCAACAATCACCACCACTCTCACCTACCTACTGGGTGCGATCGCCGGTATATCGCTACTCGTCGGCGGCATCGGCATCATGAACATGATGCTTACTACGGTGACGGAGCGCACGCGCGAGATCGGACTGCGCAAAGCGATTGGCGCCAAGCGTGCAGACATATCGCGCCAATTCCTGATCGAAGCGATTGCACTGACCGTGATCGGCGGCGTTCTCGGCATTCTGCTCGGATCGGCCATATCATTTGGAGTGAACGCGACCGGGCTCGTATCGACGAGTGTCTCGCTCTCCTCGATAGCGCTGGCATTCGGCGTTTCCGCCGGAATCGGGATCATCTTCGGCTGGTATCCGGCACGGCGTGCAGCATCACTGAACCCTATAGAAGCGCTTCGCTACGAATAGGGCGGGGTCTTATAAAGCTAGAGAATCGTGTATGAAAAATAATGCAGTCGTTACGGGAGTGGTGATCGCCATGGTCTTTGCAGGTGTTGGTTTCTTTAG